>CBKWFZ010000053.1:0-10291 GCA_966673785.1 uncultured bacterium | reverse complement strand
GCTGCGCGGCACGGGGCAGCGCTCCCAGTGCGCGGACGATCCGGCCGGATCCGGACAGGTTAGTAAGTTAAGAAAAGTTGAACTTCAATTGGCAGTGGCCGGTCTACATTCGTTCGTTGTCACGGATAACCTTTTTCCTATTCTTCCTTCTTCTCCTTGAGGTACTTCACAAGGCGTTCGCACAGGTCATTGATTTCGTTTGCCATGTGCTCATCGCCCGTTGACGTAAGTACACTTTGTGCAAGCCCTCCCAGGCAATCGATATGAAAACGTTTCATTTCCAGGACAGGCATATCCTGAGCCCACAGATCGATCCGCAGGGTGTTTTTTTGTCTGTGATCCCACAAAGCGACCGAAATTGACTTCGCTTCCGTCATTCCCGGATCCGGTTTATCGGTGGCATCCCAGAGGATCTTCCTGGGAATATTTTTTTCGTCGAGTTCGATTTCAAAGACGATGTTCGATTTCTTCATTGCTCGATTTGGTTTTCAGCGTTTAAACGCTCGTATCTATTCAGGCACGAACATAGGGTTTTTTGCGAGTTCCGCGAAATATTCAAGTGAACCCGGATTGCGCAGTGAGCCGGGGTTAATCACCCGTAAGGGATCTTTGCCCATCAGAATTTTCTTCACCGGAGTCTCGGTCTTTTTGCCGCTGATGGTATACGGGACGTCGGGAACGTTAATGATCGCATCCGGAACATGCCGTGGACTATATGCGTCACGGATGGCGGATTTGATTTTTGTAATCAGGTCGCGGTCGAGTTCAACACCGTCTTTTAAGACAACAAACAACGGCATCAGGAACTCGCCGCCGGCACGTTCCAGGCACACCACGAGGCTGTCACGGATCTCTTCAACCTTGTCCACGGCCCGGTAGATCTCACTTGTGCCGATCCTTACACCACCACGGTTGAGCGTGGCATCGGAACGTCCGTAGATAACCACACCGTTCCGTGGCGTGATGCGAATCCAGTCACCGTGCCGCCAGACGCCGGGATACATCTCGAAGTAGCTTTCTTCATAGCGAACAAAATCGGCATCGTTCCAGAAGAACACGGGCATGGAGGGCATCGGTTTTGTAATCACCATCTCGCCTTCTTCATCGTTCACCGGAACGCCGTCTTCATTCCACGCTTCGAGGCTGCAGCCAAGAGCGCGGCACTGGATCTCGCCAGCGTACACCGGCCACAATGGATTCCCCCCGACGAAGGCGCTGCATACATCGGTACCACCACTCATGGAGGCAAGCCAGATGTCGGGCTTCACTTCTTCATAAACCCAGTCAAATCCTTCCGGTGGTAGCGTGCTGCCCGTCGATCCGATGGAGCGCAACGCGGACAGATCATGCGTCGACGGATGTATTCCGGCCTTCATGTTGGCGAGCAGAAACCCCGCGCTTGTGCCGAAGTGATTGATCTGCGCCTCAGCGCTGAACCGCCAAAGCACGTTCAGGTCAGGATATGCCGGGCTGCCGTCGTAGATGACCATTTTCCCGCCGCACAGTAAACTGCCGTGAATGTAATTCCACATCATCCAGCCCGTCGTGGTGTACCAGAAGCAATGTTCACCGGGACGAAAGTCGTTGTGAAATGTCGCATACTTCAGCTGCTCTAGGAGGATACCTCCGTGGCTATGCGTAATTGCTTTTGGCAACCCGGTTGTGCCGGATGAATAAAGTACCCAGAGCGGATGCGAAAAGGGTACACGATCAAATGTCAATTCCGCTGCATTGTCGCGGATTATGGAAGACCACCTGAAAACCGGCACTCCTGATGTGTCCGGGGCACTGCCGTCGCCTACAAGGATCACCGCCTTCAGGGTAGGCAACGCGGCGGCCAGTGAACGGATGACTTCTGTTTTGTCATGCTTCTTCCCGTTGTACTGGTAGGTTTCGGTTGCGATGAGTACGCGGGGCTCTATTTGCGCGAAACGATCAATGATCGCCTGCGTTCCGAAGTCGGGAGAGCAGCTTGACCAGACGCACCCCAGCGAAGCCGCTGCAAGCAATGAAACGGATGCTTCAGGAATACAGGGGAGAAATCCAACCACGCCATCACCAATACCCAGTCCGTTGCTGCGGAGAAAACCGGCTATGGCTGCGGTATCGTTCCTGAGTGCATCCCAGGTGATGGTGTTTACGGCGCTGTCTTCGGCCGCGTGAATGATTGCCACTTCCCGTCCGGCAGCGTGGCGGAAGATGTGTTCGGCATAGTTTAGTCGCGTACCCGGAAACCAGGAGGTTCGCGGCATGGGATCATCCGTCAGCGGCGTGTCCGGTGCACCTTCTGCGATTATGTCGAAGTATTCCCAGATCGTACTCCAGAAGGCCGGCGTTTCCTCGACAGACCACGTCCATAGCGCATGATAGTCACTGAACGACAGCCCCTTCTGCACGCGTAGCCACTCCATGAACCTTGCAAGGTTGGAGCTTCCGGCCGTTTCCGGCGATGGTTGCCACAGTGGCTTCGGCATATTTTTTCAGGTTAATGTTAGTGCGGCCGGATGTACGACGGCACCTTGCCGCGGCGGTGAAATTAGGTTGAACCCGATTCTTTCAAAAACTTAATGGCTGCTTTTTTGTCCTGGACAAGCTGTGCCTTCAGCGACTCCAGGTCGTTGAAACGCGTGTCGCCGCGAAGCAGTTTATGAAAATGAATCGTGAGCGATTCGCCGTAAATGTCGCGTTCAAAGTCGAACAGGTTTACTTCGATGTTGCGCCTCGAGCCGTTGACGGTCGGACGATTTCCAATGTACATCATGCCATCGTACCGGGTGTGCGCGTAATCGGCGCGCACCACATAGATTCCGTCGGCGGGGATGAGTTTAAACTTCGTGTCGATTTCAACGTTCGCCGTCGGAAATCCCAGCAGTCGCCCGAGTTTGTCGCCGGGCACGACGCGTCCTGTTATACTGTACGGTTTTCCCAGGAGGTGCGCGGCTGTTTCAACATCGCCTTCTTCAAGCGAGTTTCTGATGGTGGTGGAGCTTACAGCGATATGGTCGACATCCTGTCTGGAAATCTCCTCAACTTCAAACCCGTAACGGGGCGCGTTGGCTTTCAACTGTTCAAAACTGCCTTCGCGATTCTTGCCGAAGTGGTGATCGTATCCGATGACAAGCTTGCGTGTGCCGATGGTGTCCACGAGGATTTTGGAGATAAACTCCTCCGAAGAAAGCCGCGAGAACTCTTTGGTGAACGGGATCCGTACAAGATGCTGAACGCCATGTTCCTTCAACAGGCTCGCCTTTTCCTCGAATGTGTTCAGTAGCTTGAGGGTTGCTTCTTCCGGATGAAGTACGAGGCGTGGATGCGGCCAGAAGGTAATGACGACGGTCTCACCCTGGTTCCCTTCCGCAATTTCCCGGAGGCGTCTGAGAATCTTCTGGTGACCAACGTGAACGCCATCGAAGGTACCGCTGGTGACGACCGCGTATTCGAGTTTACTGAAGTCTTCGATCCCGTGATAAATCTTCATAGCTTCCGTTCTGCACAAATATAAAATCAACTTACCAAATCGAGTGTCAGCGCATCTTCAATGCGGTATGGTCCGATACGGGTCCGTCGCAGCGATCCGAGGTAAGCACCAACGCCGAGCGCGGCGCCGAAATCCCGGGCGATACTGCGGATATAGGTTCCCTTCGAGCATACGATCCGGAAATGCACTTCCGGTAGACGGATATCGGTGATCTCGAAAACACTCACTTCGACAGCCCGCGGCTGCAGTTCAACTTCTTTGCCCTTTCGGGCGAATGAATAGGCGCGTTTTCCTCCAATTCTGATGGCAGAATGAATGGGCGGCATCTGGCTTAGTCCACCCGTTAAGGAGCGAGCTGCGGCCTCGATGGCCCCGGTGGTCACGGCTGAATAATCAACTTCTTCCGATACCGGTGTTTCGAGATCATGCGATGGCGTTGTGCGGCCGATAACGAACGTGCCGGTGTATTCCTTTTCAAGTCCCATGAACTTCTCGATCTGCTTCGTCATTTTGCCGACGCAGATTATCAGTAAACCGGAAGCAAGCGGATCAAGCGTTCCGGCATGGCCGATCTTTTTTGTGTTCAGTATGCGGCGCAGTTTGTTTACAACATCGAATGAAGTCCATTCGAGAGGCTTGTCGATAAGCAGGAGGCGTCCCTCGTCCTGGTCCTGGTCCTGGTTCTGGTTCTGCATTTATACGACGGACAATTCCACGCCAAAGTAATACAGAATCAGGATAATGGCACCGACAATGATACGGTAATACCCGAACCAGCGGAAGCCGTGGCGAGTAAGGAAGCTTATAAACGATTTGATCGCGATGATGGCAACGATGAAAGCTACGATATTCCCTGTGAGCAGCAGGGTTATTTCACGGGAACCGAATGATCCTCCTGCGGAATAAAAACTGAACATCTTGTAAACGGTTGCTGCAAACATCGTAGGCACGGCAAGGAAAAACGAGAACTCGGCCGCGGACCGTTTATTCAATCTTTGCGTAAGGCCGCCGATAATCGTTGCAGCCGAACGCGATACGCCGGGTACCATGGCAATAATCTGAAATACGCCGATCTTGAACGCGGCAGGATAGGAGGGAACCTGCTCCTCGCCGGCCTTTGCTTCTTCAAGGTGAAAGAGTCTGTCGATAAAGAGGAAAACGATTCCTCCGGCGATGAGCGCGAATCCGACCACGTGAATGCTTTCCAGCAGTGCGTCGATCTTCTTTTCGAAAAGAAGCCCCGCAATAGCTGCCGGAATAAAGGCGACAAAAAGCTTCAGATAAAATTGTATTGCGGCCTTGATATCGCGCTCCTTAGGAAAGAATTTCCGCCAGTACAAAACGATTACCGACAGGATTGCGCCGAACTGAATGGCGACAGTGAACATCTTGGTGAACGGGTCTTCGGCAATGCCCATCAACGACGAGCCGATGATCATATGTCCGGTCGATGAAACGGGCAAAAACTCCGTAAGCCCCTCGATGATGGCAAGAATAATCGCTTCGAGAATTGACATTGAAAAGTGTTGACGGAAAAGTTACCGTGGTTTATGAAGGATGGCGTAGATCTCGATGATGAAACCGGCCATGACGATGATGGGTCCAAGGGTGAGGCCGAGGAATCCAAAGCCGTGCTGTTTGTTATCCAGTGACATTACGACAAATCCAATGACGAGCGTAACCACGCCGATGATCATCCACTGGTAATTCTTACGACCGAAAGGCATCTTATTTTCCATGCGTATTAATACAAGTCGTCAAGCGACATTTTTAGATATTTCCGAATTGCAAAGTACGTACTGAGACAGGAGACGAGAATGCCGATTGCCACCAGGGCGCCAATCATGATAATGAAGTCATTCACGTTATGTAATACGGCGATCTCCGGTATGAGCTTACGCTGCACGTAATCTGAAAGTCCCCAAAGAAACGCTGCGGCCAGAACACCTGATAACAAACCATATCCGAATGAGCGCAGCAAAAACGGATTGAGAATGAATAATTGTTTGGCTCCTACGAGCTGCATACTCCGGATGAGAAAGCGTTGCGAAAAAAGTGCAAGCTTCAGGGTGTTGTTCACCAGAATAAAGGTCGTGATGATAAGCAATACCGAAATCGTCAGCAGGTAAATCGAAATGTTTCTCATGTTCCTGTTTACATCTTCGACCAGGCCCTGTTCGTACGTAACCTCGTGCACGCCACGCAGCCCTTCAAGCTGTTTGCGAATTGCTTTCAGCTGCGCGGTGTCCTGCAATTCCGGCCTGATCTTGATTTTGAAGGCATCCTTCAGCGGGTTTTCGCCCATGATACCTTTATAGTCACCGATTTCTGCGATAAGGTCCTTTTCGGCCTGTTCCTTACTCACGAAGGTGACCGGTTTTTCAACCGGAGCGACAAAATCCTGCGCGAGGATGGTACTCTCGAGCTGGCTGCGCTGCGTTTCGGTAAGTGAACTTTTGAGATAGACCTGAATATTGACATTCTCCCGAACGATAGCCGCAAACTGTTTCGAGTACATCATCAGGTTGCCGAACAATCCGAATACAAACAGCGCCAGAGTTGTGCTGATAACGACGCCAACGGCAGGGTATCCTCCAAGTATCTTTTTTCGGGTGTGTTTCTCCATCTTAAACGTCCAAAGTTATGGAAACCCCTCAGATTTTCTAAAAACCGGCGGTTTTGTTCAATAAAAAACCCCGTCGGATGGCGGGGTTTTCTGTTGATTTGCAGTATTACCTGACCGACTCACGAAGTTTTTTCAACAGCGCGGGGTCATTGACAGGGATCAGGGGGTTTACGCGGCTGCCGGTCGAATCAAGCAGATAATAAGCGTCCTTGTAGTACAGGAAGATCGTTCGTTTTTCGCCTGATATGAATTCAAGGATCTGGTACAGGTTCTTTTCGAATGTCCCGTACAGCACGACTTTGTCTTCAAGCACCTGATAATGGAATTTGTACTTTTTGCTTGTTCCGTCGGTGACAACGACGAGGTCCGTTCGTTCAACTGCACTTTCAGCATTCATGTCATCGGCCCCGGGAATATTTTCGTCAGCGGCAGGTTCACTTTCACCTGACGGATCGAACACATCGATACGTTTTTTGGCTTCCGGCTTGCTTGCTGAAGATTTCTTTGATGCAGACCCGGCCGATTTGGACGGTTCTGCTTCGGAAACCTCGTCGGTCTCCTGGTTATCCTCTTTCGTGACAGCAGGTTCGGTGCCTGGATTCTCCGTGACAGCCGGGACCGTCGGTTGTTCCACTGTTGCCGGACCTGATTCGGGTGTCTGACGGGTGAAGTAGTAGATCAGTGACAAGGCCAGCATGACCGCCATGGCGAGGCCGGCTATTTTCGCCGCAGAAAACCCCGGATCCTGTAGTGGTGGGGTTGGGATGCTGCTGAGCATTTTCTTGAGTTCGGCAACCCGTGCCTGGCGAATGCCCGCGGCAATTTGCTGCTGGATTGCATATTCCGATCTCAGATCAGGATCTTGTTGCAGCCTCTCCTCAATGTAAGTCCTCTCTGCACCGCTCAAACGGTTGCTGATGTAGTCGTCCAGCAGTTCCAAATCTCTTTCCGATGCCATAATCTTCCTAATCTAAAAAGTCCTGTTCAGAATAGTGGGCCTTTACCAGGTCATCCAGCTTTTTCTTGCACTTGTATTTTTTCGTTTTTGCCGTATCCGTATTTGCAAATCCGAGCTTTTCGGCGATGTCCTGCATCGACATTTCCTCGAAGTAGTAATACATCAACACCTTTTTGCATGTATCGCCAAGTTGTTCAATACACTGCAGAATGATTCTTTCTCTTTCAGGCGCATCGAGGTCTACCGTTACGGCTGAATCCTTTTCTTCACTGGACAGCCTCTTTTTTCGTTCGAGCTCTTTTCGCCACAGGTTCTGGCAAATGCTGTAGATATACGTGCTGATCTTCGAGGTGAGGATCAGATTTCCGGAGGTTGCCTTTTGCCAGAACACGACCAGCGCCTCCTGATAGATATCGCGTCCTTCGTCTTCGGTCCCGCTGTTGGTGATGACCATCTTAGTCATCATCCGGTAATATTTCTTATAGATGATTTCAAGCGCCTTCTCATCGCCTTTGCAGATTCGTTCGAAGAGCTCTTTTTCATTCATGTTGGAACCCAACCTGTATACCATGATCGTATCGCTTTGTAACCGTTGCTGTTACGTTTTATGACAATTTTTCGACAAGGGGCGCGGTTATGCAGTTAATTTAACCGTTTCCAGGTCTGAGTGCGAAAGAAAGGCCCCCAGTATCCACGCACCATAAGGTCGCTGCCCTCCAGCCAGAGTTTGCACCGGTAGATCTTGCCGACCTTGGGGTCAAGAATATCACCGTCGGCATAGTGGTCGGGGTAAGCTTTCATATTCCGGATGATCTCCATCCCGATCACCTTCTTGTTATGCCTCGGATCTTCCTCTGGACAGGCCTCGCACACCGGATCCGATTCTCCGCCTTTCCGTGGAAATATCCTGATCACGCGGCCGAAATACTTTCCGTCCTTTTCGAATATTTCAACGATCGACCGCTGTTCGCCCGTCTCATCGTCGATCGTTCGCCATTTCCCGACAATTGATTGCGCACATGCCGTCGACGCCGCCGCAGTGAAGATAAGAAACCAAAAAATATATCTCATACTATACAATATCCGCGTCTGTTGGAACAGACCTTCCGGGCAAGATAATCAATGACGGGTTTCTTTTTCCGTCAAATGTCTGGTGTACCATACAGCTTATCGATTTTATTGCCCCGAGATGGCAGCCAGACCCGATGCAATAGTGCCTTAAACTTTCAGAATCCCCAAAAAAAAAGGGAGCTACCCGAGTCGGATAGCTCCCTTTTTATGTATTGGAAGTGCGGAAGTTTATTTAACCTCTTCGGCAGGCACTACTACGGCGCTAACCTGTTCTGTCTTTTCCTTTTCTTTGGACGCTTCAGACGCGGTGGTGGAATCGGCAAGCAGGGGAGCGATAACAAGGGCAACGACAGACATCAATTTCAGGAGGATGTTCAACGAAGGCCCGGACGTATCTTTGAACGGATCGCCCACGGTATCGCCTACGACGGCGGCCTTGTGCGGTTCGGATTTCTTGAAGTAACGCTGGCCGTTGATTTCAACACCCTCCTCGAAGCTCTTCTTCGCATTATCCCATGCACCCCCGGCGTTCGACTGGAAGATCGCCATCAGTACGCCTGATACGGTTACGCCGGCTAGCATTCCGCCAAGCGCCTCCACACCGAATCCGGGAAGGAAAGCGATTACAACGGGAACGATAACCGCCATGAGACCGGGCAATACCATTTCCCGGATTGCGGCCTTGGTCGAGATTTCAACACACTTGCCGTATTCGGCTTTGCCATCAGCATCATGGAATATTTTCTGGTCTTCAGCAGACCATTCGTGCAGATCTTTGTCTCCATTCCGGCGCATGGCATCCAGTGCGGCTTTCAGGGCCGGGATGGAGTTGAACTGACGACGGACCTCTTCGATCATCGACATGGCTGCACGTCCCACGGCGCCCATTGCAAGCGCGGAGAACACGAACGGAAGCATACCACCGATGAAAAGTCCGGCCATTACGTTGGCTTTCGACACGTCAATTGTGCTTAGCCTTGCCGTCGTCATGAATGCACCGAATAATGCCAGTGCCGTAAGCGCAGCAGACGCGATCGCGAATCCTTTTCCGATCGCGGCTGTCGTATTACCAACAGCGTCGAGCTTGTCGGTGCGTGAGCGCACGTCTTTAGGAAGCTCTGACATTTCAGCGATTCCTCCGGCGTTGTCGGAAATAGGACCGTATGCATCGACTGCGAGCTGAATTCCAAGATTTGAAAGCATTCCAACTGCAGCTATCGCGATTCCGTAGAGACCACCGAAATGGAAAGCACCGATAATCGAGATGGCGATGATTACGATCGGTATGGCTGTCGACATCATACCCACGCCAAGACCGGCGATGATGTTTGTTGCCGCGCCTGTAGACGATTGGCGTACAATGGAAAGCACCGGTTTCTTACCCATACCGGTGTAGTACTCGGTAACAAGTCCGACGAGAAGACCGCCCACAAGTCCGATTACCGTAGCCCAAAATACCCCTGTGGCCGTCATGTGGCGAACGATTGGCTCACCGTTCTCGTCGCGATACAGCGGATCGGCAAAATCCCATGACGCGGGAAGCATCCAGGTGATGATGAAATACGACGCAAGGATCATGATCCCTGACGATACGAACTCGCCGGCGTTCAACGCCTTCTGGGGATCGCCGCCTTCTTTTACGCGTACGAAGAACGTTCCGATGAATGACATTACGATGCCTACCCCTGCGAGTACGAGCGGGAGCAGCACAGCGGAGAGACCATTGAAGTTATCTGAGAAGCCCGGTACCATGAAAGCGGCACCAAGGACCATTGTTCCCACGATCGAACCTACATACGACTCAAAAAGGTCGGCGCCCATTCCGGCCACATCACCTACGTTGTCTCCAACGTTGTCCGCGATAGTTGCAGGGTTCAGCGGGTGATCTTCAGGGATACCGGCTTCAACCTTACCTACGAGGTCAGCGCCAACGTCAGCGGCTTTCGTATAGATACCACCACCGACACGCGCAAAAAGAGCGATTGATGATGCGCCAAATGAAAAGCCTGTGATTACAGTCAATACCTGTCCTACAGTCTCGAATATTCCCTGGTAAACACTGAAGAGGACGCTGAGACCGAGAACGCCAAGTCCAACCACACCAATTCCCATTACTGTTCCACCGGCGAAGGCAACTTCAAGTGCCTTTCCCAGGCTG
>CBKWFZ010000052.1:0-10421 GCA_966673785.1 uncultured bacterium | reverse complement strand
AATCCTCATACCGGAATTTGCAGCTGGAGACGACACGTCCGCTTCTGTCCCATAGTTGAAGAGTGTAATACTGGTCGAGCGTCAGGCCTAACGAATCGTGCAAATAAAACTCACCCGCAAAACTGCCTGGTCGGTGCGGCGATACCATGCCGACTTTTACCGGTCGACCATGCTTCAATAGCCATACCTCAAGCTCCCTGCGAATAGGGTGGCGCGATCCCGAAAGCGCGTACGATTTAAACCGCACACGTTCGGACGGTTTATATTTGTTCCTATCCGTGATCATGTAGGAATAAAAGTCAGGTCCGTCATCATGGTAGTAATCATTTGCCCATGACGGAACCTCGTGCTTCTCGATATTGAAAACCGAACGGAAGCCATCCAGCTCCACCGTTACGATCTTGCTGGCGGCGTTGAACCAATCGTTTTCGATGCGGTAGGTCTTGGTGCTTGTATCGAAACGGATCCGTCGCGTTCTAAATTTCACCCTCGCGTCTGACCTCACGTTACCCTCCCGATCAAGCACCTGAAGCGCGAGCGCATTATACGCTTTGAGCAGCAGCACGTGGTAGGGAAACACGCTCGTGTATTCGCAATGAAGTTTATTTTCATTGATGGTCACCATGATGAAGTGACCTTTTTCAGGTCTGTCGATCCAGCCCCGGGCAACGTTAAACGTGTCGATCTGAGTATGAAGGAGTGAATTGATAATCGTGTCATTGCGCGTTCTCGTCAGCAACCTTTGTGCTTCATTGTTGGAGATCTGAAAAACGAATCCGGTCTTCGGCGCATTGTTCCACTTGACGGATTGCGCAGACAGAAAATGGAGCGCACTTAAGACCAGTATTACAACAGGAACGAGAGCATAACGTTTTATCATAGGAACCGGCAGGTTTGGTTATCGGGTAGATTCACAAACTGGCACAATTCCATAAAGATTTTCGAAAAAAGATCCGCTACGTTGCTTGGGGAAAAACTGCGACGTCTCATAACCTCCCGCTTCCGCCGGAGGTATGCGCGAAACCCCCACCCCTCCGGGCACTTCAGTCATGAACTCACGAATACAGGATGTGCAGCCGTCACTCGATCGAGCCGAAACCCGCGTGAGCGATTGAAGTGAAAAGCCCACAGCGCCGCGAAGCTGGCGTAGCCGAAGGCGGCGAGGACTTGCAACGAAAAGCGCGACCCTGCCTCAGCCACACGGCGCGACGTAAATCAGAACGCGAGCCGGAGCAGCCTTGAAAGCAAGAGCACCCCACGTGAAGGCAGGGGCACGCCCAAATGAGTCTACTGATAAACAAACCAGTCTGCCAATCACCGATCCGGTATCCCTAATTGTGCAAGAGCACTCAGTTTGTAGGTCCGACCGAAAGGCAAAAGTTTCCCGCGCACTTCGGCACCGTCACCTGATACTGCGGTGACGAACCGGCTCGCAACCAGAAATGACCTGTGAATCCTTACAAACGAGAACGGGGCAAGTTTTTCCTGAAGCGAAGTGATTGTCTCGCGCGAGATCAGGATCTTTTCAGTCATGTGAACCTTCACGTATTCATCCAGGCTCTCAATGTACGCGATATCCCCGACATGTACCTTATGGATCTTTCGATCGGCTTTGAGGTAGATTGATCCGCCGTCATCGGCCGGAACATTTCCGCGGAGCTCCCTATTTGATTCTTGATCGAAAAATTTATTCGTGGCCTTCAGCAATCGCTCGAAGGATATCGGCTTGAGGAGATAGTCAATGGCGTCAAGCTCGAAAGCATCTACGGCAAAGTCACGGTGAGCGGTTGTAAAGATAACGGAAGGCCGATTCTTCAATGTGCGGATAAATTGGAGTCCGTCAATTTCCGGCATCTGGATATCCAGGAAAATCAAGTCGACCGGATGCTGTCGCAGCGCGCTGGCGGCTTCCATGGCATTACCACATTCACCGGCAAGGTCCAGACCCTCAATCTTTGTGGCGTGCGAAATGATAAGCTTTCTAGCCAGCGACTCATCGTCAACTACAAGGTATCTATATCTCATTGTCTTTTTCCTGATAGTATCAATTCCACCTTAAACTCATTCTCCGTACCATCGATAAGCAACGTGTGACGGGACGGATAGAGGAGACCAAGCTGATTCCGCAAGTTAGTCAATCCGATACCGTTCTTCGACGCGCCCTGACCCCGGCCGTTGCTCACAACGATCTTCACCGCCTCATCTTCGCATTTAACATCCATTTTTATCCACGCTTTTCCGGAAGTCCGCATAACGCCGTGTTTGAAAGCATTTTCAACCAGCGTAATCAGCATCATCGGCGCAATGGTGTAGCCATCGGTATTTGGAGAAATCTGTGCATCAATGCGGAGGCGGTCTTCATAACGTAAAAGTTCCAGATCGATATAGTTCCTGACCTGTCGCCACTCCTTTTCGACGGGGACATAAACATCCCGGCTTCCATGCATGACATAGTCCAGGATTTCACTCAACTGAAGGATAGCGCCCGGGGCACGCTCCGATTTTTCCGTGGTCAGGTAGTAGAGGTTGTTAAGTGTATTGAAGAGGAAATGCGGGTGAAGTTGCGTTTTCAAAAATTTCAATTCGGCTTCCAGCTTTTCGCGCATGAGTCTTTGATAGCCCTCCTTTGATGTTCGCCAATGAAGCAGAAGCTTCACCGCCAGACTAAGAAACACTACCGTCAGGAGCGCAGTAAGCAGCAAAAAAACGTCGATTGAGGCCGGACTCATGTTTCTGATCTTGTGCTCGGCGAGAAAGATAAAAGTTAACACAACCATCATCATCTCGAGAAAGACTGATATCACGAGGCTGTAAAAAAAGTATAGTATGAATAGCATATACTTTTCTTTCAACAAGAAGCGCGGGACGAGGAAGTAGTTTACGCAGTATGTTGTTCCGACTGTAACAGGCAAGAGCATCGCAACAAAAAAGAAGGTCTGAAGGTAATTACTGTTTTGTCGACCGAAGAAGACGCTGTAGAAAGCCAAAACAAGCATCCAGAACACTACGTGGATGATCCATCTGCGACGGGTGAAAAGTCGATCAAGCAGGTTCTCCAGAGGACTCATTCAAATCAAACTATCTAAAAACGGAATTGCGCTGGCGAAAAGCAAGTCAGGCTCCTCAATACCCGGATTCAACACAATTGCGGGCCTTTTCGTCATATCCCGCGCAAACGCCGTCCTGTCCCTGCTATCTCATTTGTTCCACTGCAAATAAATTCTAAAATGAAATTTCTGAATTAAGCTTGCTGCATTGAAATCAAAATCCAAAATTTAAAAACTATGCTAGACTTTCACATTACAGGCGGCATGCCTTTCATGATCCCCCTCAGCTTATTGTTTGTTACCAACCTCGGACTAATCGCTACCCTCTTTTCGGCCACGATGCGAAAAAAGCAATTGAACATCTCACTGCTGGAACTGGTGAGGCAGATCGGATTGCTTGCACTCGTCTGGGGAATACTCTCCACCGTTATTGGGTTATACGCGGCCTTCGGATCACTATCACAAATGACCGAAACACTTCCGTTAAACGTAATCATGGGTGGTCTTCAGGTCGCATTGATCACCGCCGAATATGGCTTGATCATTTTTGTCGTCTCGCTGGTGAGTCATGTCGTTTTGCAATGGTTGAACAGAAATTCCGTTGCCGTCAAGGGCGATTCATGAGTGGTAAGCTTTAATTGAGCCGACTGTCGTGATGTTGTTATTCAAGAGCTGGCTTAAAGCGGTTCGTCTTCGATCACGTCAAATTCTAACTTCAAGAACATGGAAGTCCATGCCCGCCAACGGATGTATTCCTGCACCCAGTGACGCCAGCTCCGTTGCCCTAACGCCACCGATGGTGTGCTAATAACCTCCGGCTTCAGCCGGAGGTTCACACGCCACACCTAATCCCTTGCGCGGCTTCAGTCCCCAAACCACCCAACAGAATCACCACGGCGCTATAGATAAAACTGCGCCACCTAATAACCTCCGGCTTCAGCCGGAGGTATGCGCGCAACCCCCATCCCTCCCAGGGGACTTCAGTCCGGAACCGGCGTGGCGGTTTCACTCAACCGCTTTGGGAAAACTCTCACGCAGTGGCTATATTCGTACTCACCGTTATCTGTTATTTCTTATGAGTTATTTAAGAATCTTTGTCCATATCGTGTGGCGCACACATGACAATTTCCCCGCACTCAGTCGGGGAAAGCGCGATGTCCTTTTCAAACACATTGTAAGTAGCGCCACCATGAAGCACATTCACGTGATTGCCATCGGCAGATATGTTGACCATGTCCACTGTTTGGTCAGCATGGGGCACGACCAGGCCATGTCGAAGGTAGTCCAGGCGTTAAAAGGCGAATCCTCGCGCTGGGCAAACATGAACAATTTATTCCGACATCATTTCAAATGGGCTGAGGAGTACTACGCCTGTTCCGTCTCGCACTTCATGCTACCGAAATTAATCCGGTACATCGCCCGGCGGGAGGAGCATCACGCGCGCTTCACGTGGAATGATGAGGTGGAGCGCTTTCTTTCGGAGAATGGCTTTGTCGGGAATGCGAAGTCATCCTGTTACCGCGACTCGCCTGATCAGGACTGAAGTCCAACGGGTATTTTTTGTCCGGTTTTTCCTCCGGCTGAAGCCGGAGGTTATTAGGGGAAGATGATTTGAAGCACGGCGATCGTTATGGGATGATATGTTTAAGTCGCATCATTCACGGGGTCCGTCAAGGATCCCTGCGCTCAGTATGATCAGCGCGGATGTTACCTGAATGAAACCGGAACACTATGGTTTTATGAGGAGCTTCTTTGCCCATCGCCAATTGTATGAGCGCTAACTTCCACGGCGTCTAGTAACCTCGAGCTTCAGTTGGAGGTTTGCATGCCGCACCCAAATCCTCTGATGTGGAAATCATGTTTTAATCACGGCAATTCCCCAAATCACAAAAATCAAGTTAATCAGTGGTACTCAACCCTATCGCATACACGTTCCCATCGGCGCTGCCAAAGTAGATCACGCCATCGTGGACGCAAGCGGAAGAGACTATTGAGCCCAGCTGGTAAAAGGTCTCAGCGGCAGATTTCAGTTCCGCGTAGTAGCCGACATCTTTTCCGCTGGACGCATGCTGGAAATTCAGGGTGTCTCCGGCCAGTACGCGCGACGCCGAAACCGTTCTGCTCTTGAGTATGTACTCGTCTTTTTGTTTTCCCTTCGAGGTCAGGTTGACCGCGTACATTTTTCCGGTGAAGTCGCCGAAGTAAGCCGTGTTGCCGGCGATCGCGGGAGACGCATAGAGGTATCCGTTCACCTTCATGTGAAACTTCTCTTTGCCGGTAGATGCATCCAGTGCGACGAACCTGAATGAATCCGACGTTCCGAAGTAGACGGTATTGTCTTTCACAGCCGCCGTACTCAACACCCAGGAGTTGTCCGCATTATATTCCCACTTCTTTTTTCCGGACATCGCATCCAACGCATAAAATTTTGCGTCTCGTGCGCCGATGTAAACGGTGTTGTTATCGACGGCAGGAGACGCCTGGACTCCGGTCATTCCTGTCTGTTGACCTGTCTGGAATTTCCACGCGAGTTTTCCGGTGAAAGCGTCGAGCGCATAAACGGCGGCATCCCAGCTTCCGATATAGATTCTTCCGTTACGCAAGGCAGGTGATGAATGCACCGGCCCGTTCGTGCGATATGACCATTTCAGTACTCCGCTCGCGCCGTCAACTGCGTATACGTTGGCATCGCTGCTGCCAAAGTAGACCGTCACTTTGTTATCAATGTTACCTACGACGGGCGAAGACATGAAATACTGCCACGGGTCCGCATGATACTGTTCCTCGGGCTTGAGGTTCCAGTATCCCTTTGCTCCGAAAAGTTGTTCGCCGCCTGTTTTGAATCGCCAGACCTCTTTGCCGCTCTTCCGATCGAGCGCGTAGTAATAACCGTCAAAGCTTCCGAAGTACACCATTGTTCCATGAACCGCTGGTGACGAATGAACAGCAGCTCCAGTCTTGAATTTCCATTTGATCTTGCCTGATGTCGCATCGATCGCGTACAGATGTCCGTCCTCGCTGCCAATAAAGACTGAACCATCGAACACAACAGGCGATGAGAAGACCTTTCCCGCTGTCTTCAGCATCCATTTGGGTGATCCAAAGTTGGCGTATGCTTTGGTTTGGTAAATTCCGACGCGTTCGGGACCGCTGTGAAACATGGATGATGAAGTATTCGCGTCCTGCGCGACTACGAAAGCCGGGATGAGAAGCAAGAACAAAATTCGGGAAGCATTATTCATAGGCTCAATAAAGCGGCGCAAAATATTAACACCGGGGATGTTGCGCAAGGGTAAATGACGAAACGTTTGCAGAGGGCTATCAAAAGTCTCCCTGATCCCTAACATTTCGCGACTCTTGTCGTGCGCCGAATCGGTATATTCGACACCTCCTGTCGCTATCTGCATACCGCTATGAAAAAAATAGTAATTGTTCTTACGCTGCTTTGCCCTGTCCTCCTGCACGGGCAAACTGGCGACACCAAGCTTCTCTTCGGAGTCGCCTATTATGATGAATATATGCCTTACGACCGGCTCGGCAAGGACATCGCAATGATGAAAGATGCCGACATCAACGTCGTGCGTATTGCCGAATCGACCTGGAGCACGCTGGAGCCGGCAGACAACACCTTCGATTTCACGCACATTGACCGCGTTCTCAACGCGATGCATCGCGCGGGCATCGGCGTCATTGTGGGTACGCCAACTTATGCGGTACCCGCGTGGCTTGTCAAGAAATATCCGGATATCCTTGCCATTACCGCTTCCGGCCAGAACCAGTATGGTCCGCGCCAGAATATGGATATCACAAATCCTCATTTTCGTTTCCACTCCGGGCGTGTCATCCGGAAGCTGATGGAGCATGTAAAAGATCATCCTGCGATCATCGGTTACCAGGTCGACAATGAGACGAAGTCGTACGGGACTGCAGGACCGAATGTGCAGCAACAATTCGTCGCATATATGAAGGCGAAATTCGTCTCCCTGGACAGCATCAACAATGCTTTCGGCCTCGATTACTGGAGCAATCGTATTAACACCTGGGAAGAATTTCCATCGGTCGTCGGTTCGATTAACGCGAGTCTCGCCAGCGAGTTCGCCGAATTTCAGCGCAAGCTTGTCACGGATTACCTCGCCTGGCAGGTAGCCATCGTAAAATCGTATGCTAAGCCCGGACAATTCGTTACGCACAATTTCGATCTCGAGTGGCGTGGATATTCTTTCGGGATCCAGCCGGAGGTGGACCACTTCGCAGCAGCCCGGGCGTTGGACGTTGCGGGCATCGATATCTACCATCCAACACAGGATGCGCTTACCGGAATCGAAATTGCGTTTGGCGGAGACGTTGCGCGATCCATGAAGGACGGCCGGAACTATTTTGTCATCGAAACAGAGGCGCAGGGATTTCCGCAATGGGTTCCTTATCCCGGGCAGCTGCGACTGCAGGCATTCAGCCACGTCGCGTCCGGAGCCAACATGGTTTCGTACTGGCACTGGCATTCGATCCACAACTCAGCGGAGACCTATTGGAAAGGATTGCTGAGTCATGATTTTCAGCCCAACCCCACTTACCTTGAAGCGAAGACAATTGGCGCCGATTTCAGGAAGCTTGGCTCCCGGATCGCGAACCTACGCATCAAGAATGAAGTCGCGCTACTGTTCAGCAATGACGCGCTTACCGGTTTTAACGCGTTCCGTTTCGGATGGGGATCACGGGAAAACTACAACGACGTGGTTCGTAACCTGTACGACGCGCTTTACAGGCTGAATATCGGCGTCGACATGGTCGACCCGTCGGTGGCGGATTTGTCACGTTACAAGCTCATTGTCGTACCTGCACTTTATTCCGCACCGGATGCGTCGTTGAATAAGCTCAATCAGTACGTTGCAAACGGCGGACATGTCGTTTACACATTCAAGAGCGGCTTCTCTGATGAGCATGTAAAGGTACGCAGCACGGTTCAACCGGGTATTATTCATGAGGCGTGCGGCGTGACGTATTCCCAGTTCACCGTCCCGAAGAACGTCACCCTGAAGGGAGAACTATTTAACGTTGGCGTCGGGGGCCATCAGGTGCACACCTGGATGGAACTGCTTACTCCGACGACGGCGAAGGTCCTCGCCTACTACGATCACCCTGTGTGGGGCAGTTACGCAGCGATCACCCGGAACGTTTTCGGAAAAGGTACCGCGACCTATATCGGCTGTTTTACCGATGAAGCAACAACGGAGCGGATAATCGCGGATGCAGCCCAAGTAGCCGGTATATGGGGCGAAGCGCAAAAACTACGTTTCCCGGTGATAACAAGAACCGGAATCAACAGCGTTGGAAAACGCATACGTTATCTTTTCAATTACTCCCCGACGCTTCAAAAAATCATATACCCTTTCAATGACGGCACTGAATTGCTGACTTCAACGAAAGTAAAGCAGAACACATCTGCTACACTGGAGCCCTGGGGTGTGATGGTCATCGAGGAATCCGACCATTGACTTGATGTGCAATACGTCCTGGCAGCGCGCGGACCTATTTTGCCTGCGCGATATCTGTTTGTGCTGAGTTCACGTTGACAGGCTTGATCAAATACGCGAAAACCTTATCCGATGATGGAATGTACAACGCGTTCCCTATCCGGACTACCGACCTGACGTCGCCGCGCACATCTAATCCGGAGCGGACTTGTGGCACGTAGGTATATTTTCCGCTTCCGTTCCCTTTGAGAAAGATCCCGAAATTGGCGTCGAGCTTGCCGATCCTGAGTTTCACATGAGCGGTGTTTCCAAACAACAACAGATCATCCTTCGTATCGCCGTCAAAGTCTCCGGCCGCAATCACGTTTACGCATGAATACTGACTCTCGGGCGGAAGCGGTTCCCTGTTCAGATAACCATCGCTTCCGGAAAGAAAAAGCGTCGTCTCAAGGTGATTCGCCCCGAGACGAGAACACGATGCAAACCGCGACTCGCTGAGTAGCTCGATACTTGTGACGTTGGCGTAACTCTTGTAGCTGGTGAAACGCGTGCGCAGGAATGGGAGTTGTTCGAGCAATTCGTCGCGCGTAAGAAAGGGATAACTTTTCCCCTGAATGTACGTGCAAAGGATCGGGTCAACGGAACCGTTACCATCAAAGTCATCATAAAACATTTCCACCGGCTCATCCGAGGTCGCCCTGAATTGTGAATTCAAACCGAAGTTCCCTGCGACAATATCCGGACGTTTGTCGCTATTAAGATCCCTGATCAGCAAACTATTCCACCAGCCGGTATAACGGTCTGTGAAGAACCGATCGCTTTTATCTTCCAGTAGTCCATTTTCGTTGATAAACACTTTCAACGGCATCCACTCACCGGCAATCACAAGATCGGGACGCCCATCGCTATTCATGTCGGCCCATTCCGCGTCCGTAACCATACCGGGATAATGCAGGTCGGGCCCCGCTTGCTGTGTGACGTTCTCAAACACAAGATTGCCTTTGTTCATCAGCAGAAAGCTTTCCGGCGCTTCAGGGTACCTTCCGGGGACGACCCTGCCACCGACAAAGACATCGATCAATCCATCGTCGTTGAAATCGGCCGCGGCGACACAACCTTTGCTTGACAATACATCTGGTAGCGCGACCGTCGACAACGTGAATTCGCCAGCGCCATCGTTGATGTAAAGACGGTCCTGAAGGCGCGCGTCACCAGCGATCAAATTGTGATAGCCGCCGCTGGCAATGTAAAGATCGGGGTCGCCATCATTATCCGCATCGAAGGCGACTGCATCGGCGGTGACAAATTCGTTGTTTCCGAATCCGGGAATTGATTTTCGCAGGAATTGGCCATTGCTTTTTTGCAGCAGCACGTGTGAAGCTTCCTTTGGACTTCCACCGTAGAACATATCCTCCAATCCGTCGCCGTCGAAATCCGCGTTTATCACAACGGGTGGCTTATGAGAGAGACCGGTGGTCAACTGAGGTTGCCTTTTGAAATCGTTCACCCCCGGGCTGCGGTGATCAAATTGAAATGGCGAATTCATTTTCGCGAAAAGTGGCGTAACGTGAGGTCTCCCGGTCGCAGGACTCGCATTCGATTCTTCCGCCAGCCACGTGGAATTTGCCGGCACATTGGTAAAAACCTGGCGTTTTCCGGAAGGCCATTGCACGATAACGGAGTCGGCAACCGCGTCGTTGCGCAGTCCGAAATGCAGCACGGGACTTACGGCCGACAAGTATCCCCGCGCCGGCATAAGTTGCTGATGCTGTTTTCTTCCGGGAACTGAGACAGTCACCTTTGCACCAATGCCCTGACTATTCAACCCATTCCCCTTCAACACAACTTTCAGAAAGTTGCTGCCTGAGGTCTTGTTTTCAAAAATGAATGCGTTCTGGTTGAT
>CBKWFZ010000051.1:0-10467 GCA_966673785.1 uncultured bacterium | reverse complement strand
TCCCCGTACTCATTGAAAAATGGGAACGCTCCCGCGGAATAGAGAACGTGAACATACCGGATGCAATGAAGATCGAAGCGCTCTACAAGATCGTCGCTGCGATTGTCATCATTTACCTGATGGTATACAAACCCAATTAGGCGCTTAAGACTCCCAATGAAAGATCTCATGTCAAATCGGGGCTCATCATCAGTCGCGTCCAAAAAAGTTACCAAAAATTTCGACCAATATCGAGCGTCAGGGTTTCCTGAGCGTTTCGCAGGTATCAACAAACAATTAGATTCTCTCAAATAAGCTAATCTTCCGATAACGTCATCTGTTCATAGCGAAGATATGAATGGATAGTCGTTGTCACTGCTTCAGGCATTCATATTACGATGTCATACCTGACCCGGCAGGGTCGTTGTCCCTCTCGTTCATAACGATTCGTTAACCTGCGATTACCTTTCATATAACACATGGGCTATACGTTTGCATCCATAAACAAAATGTCATGGATGCACCTTTACCTAAAGTCCTCAAAAAGTTTGCGTTATCGCTGTTATTATGCGTAACGGCGTCAGTCGCGATGGCTCAGTTTGTCAGCGGCGTGGTTTCCGATACCACTGGAGTTCCAATTCCGGGTGTCAACGTTCTGATCAAGGGTTCCAGCAATGGTACGACGACTGACATGAACGGCTCGTACACTATTTCAGCTGAAAATGTCGCCGGAACGGATATACTCATCTTCAGCTTCATCGGGTATCAGACCATGGAAGTTCCGATTGGAGGGAGAAACATTCTTAATATCAGTTTGCGGGAGGATCGCAGAATGCTTGGTGAAGTGGTCGTTACGGCACTCGGCATCGAACGAAATCAGAAAGCGCTGGGATATGCCACGCAAACGCTGGACGAAAAACTTGTAAACGATGCGCGGTCGAACAATTGGTCATCCGCGCTTAGCGGGAAGGTGGCAGGATTAAATCTTATATCTACCGGATCCGGTCCGCTCAATTCTACCAAGATCCGGCTTCGTGGCGATAACTCACTAAATCCCAACGGTAATAACGCGCTGATCGTGCTCGATGGCGTGCCGATGAACAGCGGCTTGACCTCGTCAGGCGTATCCAACGCATATGGCGCCGGATCGGGAAACGATGTTCCTATTGATTTCGGGAACGGGATCGCCGATATCAATCCGGACGACATCGAAAGTATAACAGTCCTCAAAGGTGCAAGCGCTACTGCGTTGTACGGAAGCCGCGCCGCAAATGGAGCTCTTATCATTACTACAAAATCCGGATCCCGGAAAAGCAACGGCATTGGGGTAAGTATCAACTCAAATATCGCATTCCAGGATGTGCTGAGATGGCCCGATCGTCAATACGAATATGGCCAGGGAACGGGTCGTGCGTTCAATACCGACGGTGAATTATACTACTCGTACGGCGTTTCGGAAGACGGAGCAAGCACGGGCGGGACCAGCAGCGCGTTCGGCCCAAAGTTCGACGGCCAGTCGTACTATCAATATGACCCCGAAGTTGAAGGACAGTCACCCGAACGGAGATTGTGGAGGCCATACGAGGACAATGTGAAAGGATTCTGGCGAACCGGATCGACAATTACGAACAATATCGCGCTTGAGGGCGGAAATGAGAACACTTCCGCGCGTGCATCGATCACCCACTCGGTGAATAAATGGATCATGCCGAACACAGGCTATGAACGGATGACCGCAGCATTCAGCCTCGCGCACAAAATATCGGAGAAAATAAGGATCAATGCGAAGGTGAATTACACCAACAAGCAAAGCGATAACCTCCCTGCTACCGGTTACAACAATCAATCCGTCGCATACTTCATGATCTTTCAGAATCCGAGTATTGACCTGAAATGGTACGAACCGATCTGGAAGAACGGCAAGGATCAGATTGATCAGATTCATCCATTCAGTTCCTTCATTGACAACCCCTATCTGATTGCCTACGAGATGACAAACTCGGTAAACAATAATGCGGTAGTCGGTAACCTGTCAGCGACCTACCAGATCTCGAAAAAATTTGACGTGATGGTGCGCTCGGGCGTATCCATGAGCCAGGAAGACCGCGAGCAGCGACGCCCATACAGCACAGCCAACTTTCAAAAAGGATACTATAAGCAGCAGGCGATAACGAATTATGAAATCAATACGGACGGATTGCTTACCTACTCGGATAAACTCAGCGAGCGTATAGAGATTCGCGCTTCGGTAGGTGCCAATAACATGCGCCGCAAATACCATGGATTCGACGCCGCAGTGGAGGGGCTCGTAATCCCTGGGGTTTACAAGCTTACGAACGGCATCAATAATCCGATGGTCTCGTCCGTAATGAGCGAAAAGGTCGTGAACAGCGTCTACGGACTTGCGAACATCGCCTTCGACGAAAAGATTTTCCTTGATATCACTGGACGGAACGACTGGTCAAGTACGTTGCCTGAGCAAAACAACTCCTTCTTCTATCCTTCGATCAGTTCCAGCTTCGTTCTTTCGGAGATTTTCACTCTTCCAAGGATGGTCTCTTTTGCAAAGGTCCGTCTCTCTGCCGCACAGGTGGGTAACGATACCGATCCGTATAAAACGCGTAAGTACTACGGGTCAAGCGACTTCCCAGGTTCAGGTTCGGTTCCAACAACGCTTCACAACGTCGACTTCAAACCCGAGATCACGACAAGCTATGAGGCAGGACTTGAGTACATCCTGTTTAACCGACGGTTGGGGATGGACATCACAGTTTACCGTAACCTGACGAAAAACCAGATCCTGGAGGTACCCGTCGATCCCACGACCGGATACACCCGCGCCGTTCTTAACTCAGGTGAGGTACAGAACCAGGGACTTGAACTTGTGCTGAATGGGAAGCCCATCGATGGAAAACGCTTAAGCTGGAACACCACGATAACGTGGGCGAAGAATTCAAACCGCGTGTTATCGCTTGCCGAAGGCATGGACGGAAAGCAGGACATCGGTTATGGCGGCAACGCGACAATTACTGCTACCGTTGGCGGTACCACCGGCGATATTTACGGATTTGGCTTTGTTCGCTCACCGGACGGTCAGATCGTTTACAACAGCAACGGACTGCCTGCGCGCCCCGCCCAAACACAGTATATCGGAAATGCGTATGCCGACTGGAGAGGCGGCATTCTTAACGAGTTTCGCTTTGGCAACTTCAAGATAAGCTTCCTGATCGACGGTCAGTATGGCGGGATCGTCTACTCACAGACACACCACAAAATGTCGGAGCAAGGTAAGCTGAAGCATACCCTCCGCGGACGCGAGGATGGCTTTATCGTCGGTGAAGGCGTTGTCGACAACGGCGACGGCACATTCTCGCCGAACACGAAACAAGTGGCCCTCCCCGACTACTACGCAGACTACTATCGCCGCGCCAACGTTGAATCCAATTCATTCGATGCTTCCTTCGTAAAGCTTCGCGAAGCGCGCATAGAATTCAATGTTCCGAAGAAAGTCCTCGCCCGGACGCCGATTCGTCAGGCAAGCATCGCCCTGTACGGCCGTGATCTTGCGATGATCACCAAGTTTCCGATTTTCGATCCGGAAACCGCCGCGCTCAACGGTTCGACGCTGTTGCCGGGCATCGAAATGGGCCAGCTACCCTCGCCAAGAACATACGGCCTCAACGTAAACCTGAAATTGTAATCACGCGAATCTCAAAACAATGACTAACACATTACCCATGTTCATACGCAGAGCGCTTCTTCTGACTCTCGCCACAATACTGATTTGTGCATCCTGCACGGATAATTTCGAAGAGATCAACACGGATCCGAACCGGATTGAAAAAATAAGTCCGGGTACGCTTTTGAATCCGATCCTTTATTCCGTTGCGACATTCAATACCAGCCGGAGTGATAACTTCACGTTCAACATCATGCAAGTTGCCCTGCCTTTTCCGAGCACATCCGGTGGTGTCCACCGGTATGACATCAGCGAAAGCGCCGGCAACAGCACGTGGAATACGTATTACCGGTGGCTGACGAACGTCAAAGAAATGGAAGCGGCAGCAATCGCAGCAGAGGATAAAAATTATGAGGCAATTGCATTAACACTGAATGCCTGGATCTATTCACTGCTGACCGACTGCTTTGGCGACATACCAATGAACGAGGCCACTCGCGGAGACGAAGGGATATTCTATCCGGCATTCAATACACAGCAGGAGGTTTACACCCAATTACTTGAGGATCTTGAACGGGCGAATTCCCTTTTTGATACAAAAATTCCATTAGCATATGGATCGGAAATTCTCTACAGCGCTTCCAGTTCCGACCTTTCCGGCGGAAACAATATCCTCAACTGGAAGAAATTTTGCAATTCGCTTCACCTTCGTCTGCTCCTGCGCGTGTCGAAACGTGCGGAGATGAATGCACATGCAAAGCTCGCCGCAATGATAGGCGACCCGGTCACCTATCCAGTGTTCACAGCGAACAAAGATGCCGCAATACTGAAGGTGACGGGCGTCGAACCAAACGTATCGCCCTGGGGCCGCGCCATCGACTTTACCACCTTCCGTGCCGCCGCTGAATTTTTTGTAGATAATCTTAACGCATTCAATGATCCTCGGAGGCCGGTGTTCAATACACAGGCACGTTCAAAAGACGGCACTACCACAATAGGGTACAAAGGTATACCCAGCGCATACGTCGGCAGCGACTCACAGTTCGATTTTCTTCCTTCGAACCACAACATCGCATTGGTAACAGCTCCCATGGTTTGCGTGATCATGACGTACGCCGAAGTCGAGTTCATAAAAGCCGAACTCGCCATGAAAGGGGTGATCACCGCTGACGCACAGGCTCACTATGAGGCCGGAGTGAAAGCCGCCATTGAACAATGGGGCGCAACTATGCCCGACGACTACTTTGATAATGAAGCTGCTTCCTACGACGGCACACTGGAACGTATCATGCTGCAAAAATACTATGCGCTCTATTTCAACGACTACCAGCAATGGTTTGAATACAGAAGGACGGGGTTTCCGGTCCTGCCCAAGACGGACGCGATGCTGAACAACAAACAAGTCCCCGTGCGATTCCGCTACCCCGTGGTTGTGCAAACCAATAACGCAGCGAACTACGCGCGTGCAGTTAATTCCATGGGTGGAGACGACATCAACACCAAAGTCTGGTGGGAGAAATAGATCAACAGCGCAACGCTATGCTTAGTCGCAGAAATTTCTTTAAAACGCTTGGGCTTTCCGGACTTGGGATAGCCTTGCCGTGGTCAAACCTTCTGGCCCGGCCACGAACAACGAAGACCAGTGCCTTACGTGTCGAAGGAATGGTCCGGGCCGCAAATAAAGGTATACCGGGAGTCGTAGTGTCAGATGGTAACTCGGTAGTCATGACAGATTCGAAAGGCAGATACGCTTTCACGACGGGAGCTGATTCCGAGTTCGTCCACGTCAGTATTCCCGCCGGATACGCTTTTCCAACCTCAGAAGGCGTCGCGAGTTTCTACCGCCGCATTGAGAACAGTGGCAAATTATACAGGGCCGATTTCGACCTCGAGAAGCTTGCAACTGATGATACAAGGCACACCTTTGTAGTCTGGGCAGATACACAAATTCAAAACCCCGAAGATGCGCGTCTGCTACACACCGAATCAGTGCCTGATGTCGTTTCCCTCGTGAAACAATATGGCGATAACCCCTTGATCCACGGTCTCGGTTGCGGCGATCTCGTATGGGACAAATTCGAGCTCTTTCCGGAATACAAACGTGCGATTGCAAGTACGGGAATTCCGTTTTTTCAGGTGATTGGAAACCACGATATGGATATCGATGCGCGAACGGATGACGCTTCGGCGGAGACATTCAAAAAGCATTTTGGACCGACATATTATTCTTTCAACCGCGGACGTATTCACTACGTTGTCCTTGACGATGTTTTCTTCATCGGGACTTCAAAGCGATACATCGGCTATCTCGCTGAACAGCAGCTCCGGTGGCTTGAGAAGGACCTTTCACATATCCCTGCAGGAAGCACCGTTGTTGTTGCCGTCCATATTCCCGTCAACACCGGCGCAGCGAGGCGCAATAACATGAAAGAAGACCCGATTGGCGGGGTTGTCGCCAACAGAAAAGCGCTGTATGAGTTGCTCCGGCCATACAAAGTGCACATCATGTCCGGGCATACGCACTTTAACGAGAAGGTATTCGAGGGTGAAAATATCATCGAGCACGTTCACGGAACGGTTTGCGGTGCCTGGTGGACAGGTCCGATCTGCTATGATGGCACGCCGAACGGATACGGCGTCTACGAAGTGAATGGAAGCGAAGTAGCATGGTACTACAAATCCGTCGGGCATGACAAGAATCACCAAATGCGCGTATATCCGGTGGGATATCTCAAAGAGCGACCGGACTCATTTTCGGTTAACGTATGGAACTGGGATCCAGCCTGGAAAGTGCAGTGGTTCGAGAACGGCGAACCAAAAGGTGAAATGGAACGCTCTATTTCATTTGATCCTTTGTCCATCGAATTACACGAAGGCGCCGAAAAACCCTCGCGAAGGGCATGGGTAGATCCGGTACTTACTGATCATATGTTTTTCGCGAAT
The DNA here is from genome assembly GCA_966673785.1 of uncultured bacterium. GTDB lineage: Bacteria > Bacteroidota > Bacteroidia > Cytophagales > Cyclobacteriaceae > Ohtaekwangia. The sequence continues at coordinate 3,866 of CBKWFZ010000051.1, read as the reverse complement.
CCATCCGCGGCGGCAGCAACCGTTGAGGTACGCGTTACCGACAGGTTTGGAAATATTTTCAACAAAAGTGTCTCGCGCGCTGAACTATATGCGCAGAATCTCCCACGTTAACTGCATTCACAGGGAGGCTTGATCGGTCCTTTACTCCGCGTGTAATAATTGTTGTTTGGGTTAAGAAAGCTCCGGCGTTCCGGAGCATTCTTTTTTTGGTCAGATACAGGATCAAAGACAACGTCTTTTCCGGGATGAATTCCCTTACGCTCTCTGCCGGTCCACGTTGCCTGCGAATCCACGTTCGCGGATCGGCGCTTTCGATGTTCGCCCCCAGCCGATAAAGAATGCGATCACACCAAGAACAACATTAATTCCGATGGACGCGTATTCGCCCCGCTGAATGTGGAACAGCAACGCCAGGACCATGACCACTCCAAGCGCATACGCGGCGACAATGGTCAGCCGCGGCAGAATGCGCAGCCCCGCCGGCAACAGCAGCCCGAGACCGCCAGCAAGCTCTGAAACGCCGATAAATCGCGTTAGTCCCGGCATTTCGCCTGCCATGGGTATAATCTGTGAAAGCTCGGGGATCGGGAGGAAGCTCTTCAAATAGCCAGCCATCAGAAACATTCCGGCCAGGATCAACTGGGCAATCCAAAGCGAAATATTCCATACTTTCGATGTTTTTGTCGGTTTTGTTGTCATGATTACATTGTTTTTCGTTACAACAACAAAACTCACTATTTTTGCTTACCAAAAGTAAGCGCTTTACCAAAGGTAAGTAGTTACCTTCTGGTAAGTTTAACCAGGAAACATATGGCCAGGGAAAAGACCGAACCCATTCACGATGAGCAGGAGTGCAAGTCCAAACTGCGCTCCGTCGGTGACGCATTGTACGTAATCGGCGGCAAGTGGAAGATGCGCATCGTCATCGCGCTCATGCATGGCAATAGCCGATTCAACGAACTCCAGCGAACAATTGAAGGCATCTCCTCAAAGGTATTGGCCTCTGAACTAAAAGAACTCGAACTCAACGGGCTAATAAAACGTCACGTGCATGCAGAGACCCCTGTTGTAATTGAGTATGAGCTTACGGAATACGCGCTTTCGGTGAAGCCCGTACTGGAAGTACTTTCTGAATGGGGCGAAATGCACCGACGGAAGATCAGGCTGCGGATGAAGCAGGAAGCTGAGGGAAAGCGATAGCATCGCAGCACACAAGGCATATGAGGTCAGCTGATCTTCAATTAGCCGGCAGCTTTGTGGTAAATCACAACATTGTCGTTGAACTCACCTTCGTCGCCAATTTCCGGGTCGGTTGTCCGAATCCTGTAAATCAAAGCAGCTTAAGTGTAAAACCAAAGCCAGGCAAAGGCTGTATACTTGTATACATGATAAGTTCAAAAAGTATGGCAGCAGTAAGTGAGTTAGAAGAGCAGAAAACCGTCAGGAAGGGTTTTAAACGCGAGACGTTTCCGGTCCTTGAAATGACGTGCGCGGCATGTGCGGTGAGTGTGGAATCAATGCTAAAGGCAACGACCGGTGTAAAAGACGCCGGTGTCAACTTCGCAAACCAGACCGCGTGGGTCGAGTTCGATACGAGCCTGGCAAAACCGGCGGATCTGCAGAACGCTGTACGCTCGATTGGTTATGACCTCGTCGTCGATGTTGAAGATCCGCAGGCAGTACAGGAAGAAGCGCAGCGTAAACACTATGAATCCATCAGACGAAGAACGATATGGTCCGCGATCCTCGCAGCGCCGGTGGTGGCCATCGGTATGTTTTTCATGGACATCCCCTACGGCAGCCACATCTCCATGGTGCTGACAGCGCCAATCGTATTTTACTTCGGACGCCACTTCTTCATCAACGCATGGAAGCAGGCACGTCACGGAAAAGCTAACATGGACACCCTGGTCGCTCTGTCAACCGGGATCGCGTTTTTGTTCAGTACATTCAATACCTTCTTTCCGGAATTCTGGCATTCGCGGGGACTACATGCCCATGTCTACTTCGAGGCAGCTGCGGTGGTCATAGCTTTTATTTCTCTCGGAAAACTGCTCGAGGAAAAAGCGAAATCCAGCACATCGTCGGCGATCAGGAAACTGATGGGCCTCCAACCAAAAACAGTGCGCGTGATCATTGACGGCGTTGAGCAGGATGTGCCGGCCGCGACGGTGAAGGTCGGCAACGTGATTCTTGTCAGACCGGGCGAAAAAATTCCCGTCGACGGCGTTGTAACCAATGGATCCTCGTATGTGGACGAAAGTATGATTTCCGGTGAGCCGGTACCTGTTGAAAAGAAATCCGGCGAAAACGTATTTGCCGGGACAGTGAATCAAAAAGGAAGCTTTCAGTTTGAAGCGCGAAAAGTAGGTAGCGAAACCGTACTCGCGCAAATCATCAAAATGGTGCAACAGGCCCAGGGAAGCAAAGCCCCCGTGCAAAAGCTTGTCGATAAGATTGCCGGCATATTCGTACCCATTGTAATTGGAATTGCCGTGCTCACGTTTATCACGTGGATGCTATTCGGCGGCGATGACGCTTTCACGCATGCGTTGCTCAATGCGGTAACGGTTCTCGTGATCGCGTGTCCGTGTGCGCTGGGACTGGCGACGCCGACAGCGATTATGGTAGGCGTAGGAAAGGGAGCTGAGAACAACATTCTTATCAAGGATGCAGAAAGCCTCGAACTCGCGCATCGCGTAAACGCAGTAATTCTCGACAAAACAGGAACGATCACAGCGGGTAAACCAGTTGTCACCGACTTCGTGTGGGAAGATGACCGGCAGGGTGATCTCGAAAAACAAATTCTGTTCACACTGGAAAACCAGTCCGAGCATCCGCTGGCAGAGGCGGTAGTAGCCAGCCTCAGGTCGGAGTCGGTCACATCAGTTTCCATTAAAAGCTTTGAAAGTATCACAGCGCGTGGAGTAAAAGGAATATTCGAAGGGCAATCTTACTATGTCGGAAACGGGAAGCTCGTCGACGAGCGTGGAATTGCACTTTCGCCTAAAATGGCTGACGAGGCTAGCCGGCTTCAGCGTGAAGCAAAGACAGTGGTCTATTTCGCGGACAGTCGGCGCGTGCTGGCTGTTATAGCCATTGCTGACAAAATCAAAGACACTTCAAAAGCAGCAATCGCGTCATTACAGAAGAAAGGCATTGAGGTTTACATGCTTACCGGTGACAATGATCAGACTGCAAAGGCCGTTGCTGATCAGGTCGGACTCCGGCACTACAAGGCAGAAGTGCTGCCTTCTGACAAAGCGGCATTTGTGAAAGAGCTTCAAAGTCAGGGGAAAGTTGTGGCGATGGTTGGCGATGGTATCAACGACTCCCACGCGCTAGCGGAAGCTGACGTCAGCATCGCCATGGGTAAAGGTTCCGACATCGCGATGGACGTAGCAAAAATGACATTGATCACATCCGATCTGCAATCCATCCCGAAAGCCCTGAACCTTTCATCGAAGACGGTCCTGGGCATCAAACAGAATTTGTTCTGGGCGTTCATCTATAATCTGATCGGAATCCCGCTTGCGGCCGGATTGTTATATCCCATCAACGGTTTTCTGCTTAATCCGATGATTGCAGGAGCCGCGATGGCATTGAGTTCCGTCAGCGTTGTCGCGAACAGCCTGCGATTGAGAGCAGCAAAGATCTGAGCCGGTAACGGAGACACTATACGAGTACAGTACGCGTTTTTGTGATGTTTGAATGAAAGAGTCTGATTAACATCAGGCTCTTTCTAGTAGTTTGCTTCATGAATTGATGACCCATACGTCATTGGTTGTCTGCACCTCCTTGAGACTAAAACAATTTCAAATCTTTTACAATAATTTACAGTTCCCAAGGGTAAGGATACGATCCCT
>CBKWFZ010000050.1:0-10491 GCA_966673785.1 uncultured bacterium | reverse complement strand
GATGTCATGGTTATGCCTTCACTCAGCGAGGGACTCTCATTGACAATTCTCGAGGCAATGAGCTGCGAACTACCCGTTATTTCGACGACGGCCGCCGGCGGCCTTGGAGTTATTGCTGATGGGATCGATGGATTTATTGTTGAACCCGGGAACGTCGATTTACTCTTGGAACGGATCAACTGGTGTTTGCATCAAAAGGAGAAGCTTCGGAGCATGGGTAGTCTGGCGAGGATCAAGGTACTCACATCCTATACAATGGATAGCTACGCCGAACGTTTTGTGACCAGCATTCTGAAACCTAATACAAGTAATTTGCCTTTGTAGGTATGTGCGGTATTGCAGGCTTTTGCGACTTTCGAAAAATAGTAGGTCCATCCTCGCTCAAGAGTATGACCGAAGCACTCGGCCATCGAGGGCCGGATGGATCTGGTGTTTACTTCAAAGAAACAGACGCTTACAACATCGGATTGGCGCATAGGCGGCTTGCTGTAATTGATCTGACAGATGCCGGCGCCCAACCGATGGCCAGTGACTGTGGGCAATACATCATCACATTTAACGGTGAGATATATAACTTTGAGGAACTTCGCGCTCAATTGAAATCGAAAGGCGTGACTTTCCGTGGCCACTCTGACACCGAGGTTATAGTTCACCTTTTCATTCTTTACGGTGAAAAATGTGTGGATATGCTCAGAGGAATGTTTGCATTCGCGATCCTTGATTTTCGGCGCAACATCATCTTCTGCGCTCGCGACCGTATGGGCGTGAAGCCATTTTACTATTATTTTGACAAATCCGTATTCTATTTCGCCTCTGAGCTGAGTGCCTTCTTCGGGCTTGAAGGTTTTTCAAAGACCATATCTCCGGAAGGACTCAAGGATTATATTGAACGCGGATACATAGGAGGAGAGAAAACTATTTTTCAGAATGTGAAAAAGCTGAAAAAGGGTACCACTCTGACGCTGGACCTGACCACGGCCGGAACGGTTACAGAGGTTTATTGGGACGTCGATGCCTATTACTCATTGCCCAGGTTTACTTTTTCATACAACGACTTCATCGATGAACTTGATGCTAAACTTTGCGAGGCATTCAGTTATCGACTCGTGGCGGATGTTCCTATTGGCATCTTTCTGAGTAGTGGCTATGACAGCTCGCTACTTGCTGCAATGCTCGTTAAAAGACTTGGAGCAACGCCATCAACATTCACGCTCGGTTTCGATGATCCTGATTTCGATGAATCTTCCATGGCTAGAACCATAGCCGAATCTCTAAACACAAATCACCACGAGTTCATTTGTTCGGATCGGGACGCACTTCAGATGATCAACGAGTGGCCTGCATATTATAGCGAGCCTTTCTCCGATCCTTCGGCTATCCCGACTCTACTGGTGTCCAGACTCGCTTCGCGTGATATTAAAGTGGTGATGTCTGCGGATGGAGGCGACGAGATTTTCTTTGGGTATAATCGCTACCGTAACTTCATATCGAGGATAGAACGGGTTCGTTGGCTTCGTCGGTTTCCGGGCGCCGAAAGGTTACTAAGCATAACTGGTTCTTTGTACCAGGGAATATTGTCCGATGATATTGATAATTATCTGAACGAAGTGAATAAACACTGCGAGGCCAGCCGATTAACTGCACCAGCATTTACACCGGCTCCTGGGGCCGTCCATTCGCGAACTTCCGGAATAGTCGACTATCGGGACCAGATCATGCTGTGGGATATTAATCACTATCTCGTTGACGATATCCTCGTGAAGATCGACAGGGCCACTATGGCCTATGGCATTGAAGGACGAGAGCCTCTGCTTGACCATAAACTTGTGGAGTTTATGGCGCGGGTCCCGTTCCCGTTTAAGTTTAAAGATGGAGCCTTAAAAAGCCCGATCAAAAGTTTGTTACCCAGATACATCGATCCGCAACTTGTCAGCAAGGAAAAGAAAGGGTTCTCCCCGCCACTGGGTCATTGGATGAGGTCCGTTTTCAGGTCAGAATATGACGACGTTACCAACGAAACGTATCTTCGAAATCAGGGGATCTTTAATCCCCGACTTCGGGAAGTAGTTTCCTCCCTGCGACCTGACTACCTTCGCACACGTGTCCAGTGGTCAGTTTTGATGTTCCAAAAATGGTTCAACAGATGGATGGCAAAATGAATGTCGTGTTCATCACGAATCGCGGAGGAACGCACCCTAATCGCTTGAGATATTTTGATGCCATCGGTGCTGAATATCAATATGTCGACTTCCGGGTTCGGTGGCATGGCACCAGTTCAAGGCTCAGGATGCTGATATCAGGTTTGGTGTGTGCATTGACATTTCCTGATCGCAAGCGGTATCGGATCTTCGTATCTTCTGATCCCCAGATTCCCGTTGTGCTGATGAAAATTTTTGGGCTCCTGCGGAAAGATCAAAGGATTGTTACCTATCTCGGCAGTCAGACGCTGTATTTCACATATTCCGGTTTCTTCTCCAGGTATACGCGGGCGCTTTACAAATTTCTGCTGCGGCAATATGATTTTCACATTTGTAACGGTCCCGTGCAAGCTGATCTACTGCGGAAAGTCGCTGGCGTTTCAGGCGACAAAGTATTTGAAAACTTCAATGGCATTTCACCCATCAAAAGGGAGGTGCTTGGAAGGGTCCGATACAACCCCGCGTCAAAGAATCTGCTTATCATAGGCAATATGTACAGTGGGTGGAGATTGCATTATAAGGGCGTCGACCTGTTGCTTTCGGCGTTTGAGAGACTAAAAAATACGCATAGCGAGTTAACCCTTACAATTGCTGGTGAGTTTGATCAAAGTCTTACGGATCTCATCAGTAAAATCGTTCCGGCAGACTATCGGGCTGACGTTCTCCTCCCAGGTAAGGTAGCCGATATTGCGCCTCTTTTTGAAGATGCTGTCGCGTATGTTCATCCTTCGAGGGGAGATGCATTGCCGAATTCGCTTACGGAGGCAATGTACGCCGGCGTGCCTGCAATCGCGAGCAAGTGGACTGGCGGCAAGGATATTCTTGAGCTCATTGATCGAAAACTCGTCTGTGATCTTGATCCGGAAAGTCTTCTCTCTTCCATTGAATGGTTTCTTAATCTCGATGTCAGGGATAGAATGAGTTATTCGAATGCAGTTAAGTCAGCAACTTCGAATATGACCGAAGAATCGGCTGTGGTAAGAATGACCGAAATAGTGGAGGCAATACTGAATAAATGAGGATACTGTTTTACTATCCATCGAACAAAAGAACAATTCCAATTGACGTTCCGCTTTTGGAACTGAAGCGCAGAGGTCATACCATTTTTGTATTGACTCAGGCTCCCGTGGGACCCCTTCATTCATTTTATCAGTCCCATGGAGTTGTTGCTGAATCCGCTCCCTCCCCTTATTCGCTGAGTGTTTTTCGCTTTATTTATCACCTCTTTCAGCTAGCTCGGTTTTGCAGAAAGCAAAAGATTGATATTGTCCACTCGCATCTCCAACAGGCGAATATCGTTGCCGTAATTGCTCAGGTATTCTTACGGGCAAGGGTTATCGTGTTTCGGCATCACTGCAAGTTCCATTTTTATCTTACGTCCACGGAACTGAAAACACCTTTAAACGAAAGACTTGCAGACAAGATAATAAACAAGCTTGCGCGAAGAATCGTTTTGCCGGCAGAATCAATCCGTAACGCACTGGTTGAACGGGAGCATGTAGCCAAAAGAAGGATAAGCATTATCCCTTACGCTTACGAATTCGATGCCATCACCCGTCCGCATGAAGAGAGGGTGCGGGAATTGAGAACCAAGTACCCGGCCAGGCTGAAGATTATTATGGTTTCACGACTGACTCCCTTTAAACGCCATCTCATTGGCTTGTCACCGATAGTCGAGCTGATACGAGAGGGGATGGACATTCGTGTCCTTGTGCTGGACGACGGTCCGGAACGTGAACGAATATCGCAATTTATTCACGCGAACGGTTGTAGTGATCGTATTCATCTTGTCGGATTCCAGGAGGACGTTGAAGCGTTTCTTGCGTGGTCGGATATCTTGCTCCATCCTTCACTCACGGAGGCGTCAAACAGCGCCGTTAAGGAAGCAGGGGCGTTGGGCAAGATCGTATTGGTCTGCGCCGGCGTGGGTGATTTTAATGAGTACATTGTACATAACGAAAATGGTCTGCTCCTGTCGCCTGAGTACTTTGCCAAGGAGGCGCGAAAAGCAATCTTCGAAATCTACAATGACCCTGGGCGCTATAAGGAGTTTGGTCCAAAGCTCCGTGGGGCGGTGAAAAACAGATTCAGATTGACGGATGAGGTCGTCGATCGCTACGAGAACCTTTGAGCATGGGAAAGTTTTTTTATCAATACCGGAAGCAGGGAGATGGGTTCAAACGAACTGTGGATCGGCTTGAGAAAATTCTTCCGGTAAGTCCGACACAACCGTATTACAAGGCAGACCAAAATCAGGTTCTTTGGATTAACAATACAGCCGGCGTATTGGTGAATGGGTATTCGCTCATTACCGGGTGCCCGGCATTGGCGCTACAAGACCGTTACTTTTCATTCAGGCTAGATGTCACAGCGGATGAGATCAGGTTATTTTCTGACCTGGTTGCCTCCCGAACGGCTTGGTACTACTCGGATGAATCGACGTTCATCGTATCATCCTCACAGCGAATGATCGTTGCGGCTCTTCAAAGCTTTGAGCATAACATCGAAGCGGTGGCGTGGATGCTTGCGACGGGATCTCTTGGTCCGCGGCTTTCATGGGATAAGCGCATCAGACCTCTTCCGCCAAATACAGTTATTTCCGTTTTGAAGTCGTGCCCGTCACAACCGGAAATTGCAATTGTCAGCCCGGATAGCGGACCGAAGCCTGATACCATTCAGGAAATTTTCGAATCGGTGTTCTCAAGCTTTGCTCATAAATCAACATGCGGTGTGACACTTTCAGGAGGGTTCGACAGCCGAGCGGTTCTTTTTAATCTGGTTCGGTCAGGAATCCCGGTACGCGCTTATACATGGGGCAATCAGGAAAGCATAAATAGATCTTTAAGTGATGCCGGCATTGCCCGACAACTGGCCACCCACATGAAGGTTCCGTTTTCGTTCGTGAACATTTATTCCGCTGAAGAAAACCACGTCGATGTCCTTGAAGCGTTTCTTCAACAAGGAGAGGGGAGGATAGATCACATAAACTCATTTGCGGATCGGATGCAATTCTGGCGGCAAATTGCCACCGATGGGATTGAGCAGGTCTACCGTGCTGACGAGGTTTTTGGCTGGGTGCGAACTGAAAACGAGTTTGATGTGAGGATTTCCCTCGACATGAATCAAGTGGAAGACTATCGAAATCTTCAATTGCTGTTCGGGAAAAGTAACTTGCCTCGGCCGACACTCCCGGATGATTTCAAAAGAAAGGAAGGTGAGAGTCTCAGCCAGTGGCGGGATCGTTGTTATCGCGATTTCAGGATGCCGACCATACTGTCCGCGCTTCAGGACCCCGTGTTGCCTTTTGTGGAAATCATAAACCCACTCTTGTTTTCTCCGTTCGTTCGATGGGCCTCCTTATTGCCGGATTCGGACCGTGATAACAAACGCGCGTATAAGGAGTACGTAAGACGGCTGGTGCCTGAGGTGCCATTTGCAATTTCGCCCGCGGTTCCGGAACCGGAGGATTTCGTTTCCAATGCGGAGATACGCGATTACATTTGCAATGCATTTCGCAGCGAAGAAGCGATTGGACTGTTTGGCTCCGATTTCGTTTCGGAGCTAATTGCCGGCTACAAGCCTGACGGGAGTTCGCAACCTTCCTGGAAGACCAGGGTAGCTCGATTGCTCCCGTTCAAAGTTAAAAAAGCCCTCCGAAGGTCAATCATGCCCTATTCCCTTAGTCACAACCGAATTGTGCTAAGAGCGGTCATTGCTTTGAGAATGTTGGCTATACTAAAATCCGATGCTGCAGCATCAACCTCTTCACCGAATGGATAAGAAGATCCTATACCTCACCTACGATGGTCTCACCGATCCCCTCGGACAGTCTCAGATCCTGCCGTATCTCGTAGGTCTTGCCGCGAAAGGTTTCAGTATCACGATTGTCAGTTTTGAAAAGCAAGAACGATTTATATCCGGCGAAGGCCATGTTCGCGAAATATGTCGCGAGGCAGGTATCTCATGGCTCCCATTGAGGTACCATAGAAGTCCTGTTGTCTTATCAACGCTGTACGACGTTTGGAAACTTCGGCGTGTCGCGGTCAGGCTTGTAAAGGCACATGGCATTTCTGTTGTGCACTGCCGCAGTTACGTCACTTCCCTTGTCGGCTATTATCTCAAAAAACGATATCGGCTCAAATTAATATTTGATATGCGCGGCTTCTGGGCTGATGAACGTGTAGAAGGAGGGTTGTGGAGTATGGATAATCCGGTGTTTCGAATGATTTATCGCTTTTTCAAAGATCAGGAACTGAAATTCATTAGAGACGCAGACCGCATTGTCGTGCTGACTGAAGCCGCGAGGCGATTCATCGAAAACAATTTTTCGGCAGCTCCTGTTTCTGTAATTCCTTGTTGTGTTGATCTTGAAATGTTCGACCGGAAGCGGATCGATCCGGCCAGAGTCGATGCACTTCGACAAGACCTGGGCATAGGACCATCCGACCCGGTGCTGCTTTATCTCGGGTCTCTGGGGACGTGGTATCTCACTACCGAAATGTTTGAATTCTTCCGACGATTTCGTGTGCAGCACTCCGCGGCGCGGTTGGTTGTTCTAACGCCGGATCGGGCACTTGTACCCAAAGAGGATAGCATTATTACGCGTTCAGTCCCCAGACACGAAGTTCCGGAATACATTACACTGGCGAGTGCCTCGGTTTGCTTCATCAAGCCCACGTTTTCGAAGATTGGGTCTTCAGCAACAAAAATGGCCGAGGTGCTGGCAATGGGTGTTCCGGTTCTGGTTAATCCGGGTTGGGGAGACGTGGACTATTTGAAAGATGAGTTTTCGGGCGTTACCATTGTCGATCCCAAAAACGCCATCGCAGACCTCCCCCCTGTTTTTTCCGGTCCCGGCGACCGGTTTCGTGGCTTCTTCTCTCTGGAATCAGGTGTTCAAAAGTACGCCGCGATATACGAAGAATTAATTCACGATTTGTAGCCAAAAAGATTTGACATGCGCTTTTTTACCTATTTTTACCCAAATAATATTTGGTCAAACCCACCCTTGTACATATGAAAGGAAATGTAAAACTCGACGCCACGGATCGAAAGATCCTGGAGATACTGCAAAAGAACTCGAACATAACCAATGCCCAGCTGGCGAAGGAAATCGGTTTGTCACCCGCGCCGACGCTGGAACGGGTAAACAAGCTCGAGTCTTCCGGGGTCATCCGGAGTTATCATGCCGTCATCGATCCTGCCAGCGTCGGCCTGGGCGTTAGCACGTTTGTCATGGCTACCTTGAAAGGCCACAACAAGGAAAACATTAACAAATTCATTACCGCTATCAAAAGTGTTGACGAAATCGTCGAGTGTCATCACATTACGGGTTCGGGTGATTTCATTCTCAAGATCGTGTGCGCGGACATCGCCTCGTACCAGCAGCTTATGCTGGACAAAGTATCGAACATCGAAGTGGTCGACAGCCTGCAGTCCATGGTAATCCTTTCCACTTTCAAAGACAGCAAGTCGCTACCGATCTTAACCCATACAGCATAGATGACGGCAGAACGAAATTTGATTCTAACCGAGGCCCAGATAAATCAAAAGATCCGCCGCATGGCGTATGAGATCTTTGAGAACAATTTCGACAGTAAGTCGCTTGTTATCGCGGGTATTGACGGTCACGGTTATACGTTCGCACGTCTTTTGTCCGCCGAGCTTGAACGTATCTCGACACTCGCGGTGAGGCTGGTGAAGGTCACTATCGACAAGGAGGCGCCACAACAAAGCGAGATTACACTTGATTGCGATCTCAGGGAAATCCGGAAAAAATGTATTGTCCTTGTCGACGATGTACTGAATACAGGTCGCACGTTTGCCTACGGCATGAAACCGTTCCTGAACACCGAGGTGAAGAAAATCGAAATAGCCGTACTCGTGAACAGGAGCCATACCAATTTTCCGATCTATCCTCAGTACACCGGTTATCAGCTTTCAACAACTTTGAAAGAGCACGTTGAGGTGCGGCTCGAAAGAAACGAATTCGCCGTTTACCTTCATTAATATTCTGCCCGCTTACTCAGGGTGTTGAATTTTAACAGCAAACAAATCAGTAATGTCAGTCCACAAACAGGAGATAAAGAGAATTACCACGCACCAGCTTCAGGAAATGAAAAACCGTGGTGAGAAGATCGCGATGCTCACCGCTTATGATTTCAGTATGGCAAAGCTGATCGACGCGGCGGGTATAGACATCATTCTCGTTGGCGACTCCGCCTCGAACGTAATGGCCGGACATGAGACGACACTGCCTATCACATTGGATCAGATGATTTATCATGCAGCATCGGTTGTGCGGGCAGTTAAACGCGCCCTGGTTGTTGTTGATCTCCCGTTTGGGACGTACCAGGGAAGTTCCGTGGAAGCCCTTCGTTCCGCGATCCGGATCATGAAGGAGGCGGGTGCGCATGCGGTTAAGCTTGAAGGCGGAAGCGAGGTAAAGGACTCTATCGTCAGAATTCTCAGCGCAGGTATTCCGGTCATGGGCCACCTCGGTCTGACACCCCAATCAATTTATAAGTTTGGCACATACACGGTGCGCGCGCGCGAGGAAGCCGAGGCAAAAAAACTTTCTGAAGATGCCCTGTTGCTGCAGGAATGCGGATGTTTTGGTATGGTGCTCGAAAAAATTCCGGCGGTTCTCGCGCGAGAGGTCACTTCGCATCTCACCATTCCAACGATCGGGATAGGTGCTGGGCCGGATGTTGATGGCCAGGTACTCGTCATGCAGGATATGCTCGGCATCAACAAGGAGTTCAAACCGCGGTTTCTGAGACGCTACGCCGACCTTGACACCATCGTAAAGGATGCCGTAGGGCGGTATGTAAGCGACGTCAAGGCAAAAAGTTTTCCGAATGAAGACGAGAAGTACTAGCCGTCAGAGCAGCTGATTGGCAAGGTTGGCAAGCTCTGAACGTTCTCCTTTCTCCAATGTCACATGCGCATACAGCTCATGATCCTTAAGTCGGTCAATTAGTGTAGACAGACCGTTACTCTGGGAGTCCAAATAAGGTGTGTCGATCTGATAGATATCCCCGGTAAAGATAATCTTTGTGTTCTCGCCCGCGCGTGTGATGATCGTCTTGACTTCGTGCGGCGTAAGGTTCTGCGCCTCATCAACGATGAAACAGATGTTCGAGAGGCTTCGTCCACGAATGTACGCCAGAGGCGTGATCACCAGCTTTTCCTGGTTTACCATCTCCGTGATCTTTGAGTATTCCTTATCGGTCTCGTTGTACTGGTTCTGAATGAACTTCAGATTGTCCCACAACGGTTCCATATAGGGATTAACCTTCGATTTGATGTCTCCGGGAAGATAACCGATATCCTTGTTGCTTAAGGGAACAATTGGCCGCGCAAGGTAGATCTGTTTGTATTCGCGTTTTTGTTCGAGCGCCGCCGCGAGTGCAAGAAGTGTTTTTCCGGTACCCGCCACTCCCTGGATCGACACGAGTTTTATTTCCGGCTTCAGCGCGGCGTGTATGGCAAACGTTTGCTCGGCGTTCCTCGGCTTAACACCGTAGACGGATCGCTTCTCGACGTGCTCAACCATCTCGTTGAAAGGGTTGTAATAGGCGAGGGCAGACTTCTTGCCGCTTTTCAGAATATAGTAGTGGTTCTTTTCCGGCGTTAGCTTACCGAGGATATCTTCCGGCGGACAATAGCCTTTTTCATAAAGGAGGTTGATTACATCAGAATCAATATCCTCAAGGATGGTCTTTCCGGAATACAGCGATGAGATGTTCTCGACCTTTCCCGTCGTATAGTCTTCCGATTGAAGGCCCAGCGCTTTTGCTTTGAGACGGAGGTTTACGTCCTTCGAAACGAGGATCACGCGTTTTGCTTTCTCTTCCGCCTGTAACTGCAGTGCAGCATTCAGAATCCTGTGATCGGGCTTGTTTTCGTTGAAAATCTTGTTTGCGTCGATGGCACTCTTCGTGTCCATCAACACCTTGAACGCGCCCTTACCCTTACCGTTGATAGGATTCCATTGGTGAAGCATCTGGCCTTTCGCAAGTTTGTCCATTAGGCGGATGAACTCGCGTGCCTCAAAATTCTTGGTGTCGTTTCCCTTTTTGAAATTATCAAGTTCCTCAAGGACGGTGATCGGAATTCCTACGTCGTGTTCGGCAAAATTGAGGATCGAGTTGTGTTCGTAGATGATGACGGATGTGTCTAAGACGAAGACTTTCTTTTCCTTCCTGGATTTAGCCATGCTGCACAAAGAACTTGGTTTACGAAATGTAAACAATCTGACGGAAAGGTTCGGAAAATCACTCCGGTTTTT
>CBKWFZ010000049.1:0-10562 GCA_966673785.1 uncultured bacterium | reverse complement strand
ATAAATAAGAAAGCCTCCCTTAAGTAGAGAGGCTTTCTTGTTTTTCTTTAAAGCGTTCGTTTGACTTCGCGTTGCTCGTAACTTTCAATCACGTCGCCCTCCTTGATGTCGTTGAATCCATCGATGCCGATACCACAATCAAATCCTGATCGCACTTCACTTGCGTCGTCCTTATGGCGCTTCAATGATCCCAGCTTACCCTGATACGTTACAATACCATCGCGGATAAGTCGAATCGGATTATTCCGCTTGATAGAACCGTCGGTGACCATACAGCCTGCGATCGTTCCCACCTTCGAGATCTTGAATACTTCACGAACTTCTGCATTACCAACGATAACTTCTTCCGTTTCCGGCGCAAGCATGCCTTCCATGGCTGCCTTCACATCATTGATAGCGTCGTAGATAATGGAATACAACCTGATCTCGATCTCTTCATTCTCGGCGAGTCTTTTTGCCGCACCGGAAGGTCGCACCTGGAAGCCCACGATGACGGCATCAGATGCTGATGCGAGCAATACGTCGGATTCGGAGATTTGTCCAACACCACGATGGATGATCGACACCTGAATCTCCTGTGTCGAGAGTTTAAGCAGTGAATCTGAAAGCGCTTCTACAGAACCGTCAACGTCACCTTTCACGATTACGTTAAGTTCCTTGAAGCTGCCTATTGCCAGACGACGACCAATCTCATCGAGCGTAATGTGTTTCTTCGTACGGATGCTTTGTTCGCGGAGCAATTGACCGCGTTTTGAAGCAAGTTCACGCGCTTCCCGGTCGGTCTCCATCACCGCGAACTTTTCACCCGCCTGAGGCGCGCCGTCAAGTCCAAGTACGACAACAGGTGTCGATGGGCCTGCGTGCGCGACGCGTTTTCCGGTATCGTCAAACATCGCCTTCACACGACCATAATGCGCGCCGGCGAGCATAATGTCGCCCACTTTAAGTGTTCCCGCCTGAATCATCACCGTAGCAACGTAGCCGCGGCCCTTGTCAAGGGACGCTTCAATGATGGATCCGGTCGCGTTCTTATTCGGATTTGCCTTCAGGTTAAGTATTTCCGCTTCGAGCAGCACTTTCTCGAGAAGGTCATCGATACCCTTGCCCGACTTCGCAGAAATTTCCTGGCTTTGATACTTTCCGCCCCATTCCTCGACAAGGATGTTAATCTTGGAGAGCGATTCGCGGATCTTATCGGCGTTTGCCGATGGTTTGTCGATCTTGTTAATAGCGATGACGATAGGAACTCCGGCAACCTGAGCGTGATTGATCGCTTCCTTCGTCTGAGGCATAACGTCATCGTCTGCCGCAACGACGATTATAGCGATATCTGTAAGCTTGGCACCACGCGCACGCATGGCGGTAAACGCTTCGTGACCCGGGGTGTCGAGAAATGCGATCTTGTGGCCACTCTTCGTCGCGACGTCATATGCACCGATGTGCTGGGTGATTCCACCCGCCTCCTGTGCTGTTACCTTCGTGTTCCTGATATAATCCAGCAGCGAGGTCTTTCCATGGTCGACGTGACCCATAATCGTAACGATGGGAGCACGCGGTTCCAGCGCTTCCTCGTCTTCGACTTCAATGGCGGTTTCGACCTCATCTTCGGCCGACGTAAACTGAACATTGTATCCGAATTCGTCCGTAATAACGGTGATTGCTTCAGCATCAAGTCGCTGATTGATGGATACAAACATTCCAAGGCTCAAACAAGTCGAGATGACGTCATTAACCGACACGTTCATCAACGACGCGAGGTCGTTGGCCGAAATAAATTCAGTCACCCGAAGCGTCTTTGATGCCTCCTGGTCCTGAAGCATTTGCTGCTCCTGGGCCTCGGAATACGCCTGTCTTTTTTCGCGGCGATACTTTGCCCCGGATCCTTTCTTCTGACTACCGCTCAGTTTTGCGAGCGTAGCGCGTATCTGATCCTGAATCTCCTTCTCAGAGGGTTCTTCCTTTTGAATCTTTGGCTGGAAAGGACCTTTGCCGCGTTGCTGATTGCCACGCTGAGGCCCCTGATTGGGACGCTGACCAAATTGCGTTCCTCGCTGTCCGGTCTGGTCGCCGGCGGTCGGGATTCGCTTCCGTGGCCTCTTGCCCTTGTTATCTTTCGAGAGATCAGACGACGCGACCGGTGCTTCCTTTTTCTTGTCTACCGGTAACTCAATTTTATCGACAACCTTTAGTCCCTTGAGCTTATCCGCGCGCGCTTTGATCAACTCCTGCTCCGGCGGTTGGGCCGTTTCCTTTTCTGCAGGTTCGACCTTGGGAGCGGTAACCTCGGGCTCTTTGGTGGATTCGGCCACCGGCTCCTCGGGTTGTTTTGTCTTTTCCTCCGGCGTTTTTGTCTCCGCTACAGGCTCGGCGGTTTTGGCCGCTTTCTTCTCGAGATCAATCTTGCCAAGAACCTTGATACCTTCCAGTTTGGGTTTCTCGCGTTCCACTTTATCGGGCCGCGGCTCCTCCCTTACCTTGAGGTCTTTCGAACCGAGGTTCTTGATCATTATCCGCTCTTCGTCCTCAATCCGCTTCTTTGCCTGATCCTTATCGGTGTCAAGGACAATATTGTCGGCGTGTTTTACGCCAATTGACAACCCGGACGCTTCCAGTTTTTCCGTGGCCGAAGAGGCAAACTCCTTGGACAATATTGCGTATTGCTCAGGTGTAAGCTTGGCATTGGGGTTGTTATCAACCTCAAAACCCTTTTTGCCCAGGAAATCCAAAATGGTATTATGACCCACATTGAGTTTCCTCGCAGCCTGACTCAACCTGATCAATTTTTCTTCCGCCATACTCAAATATGCCTGTTTTTTAAAGACTTTTAAAACCCAAATCGCCAACAGGCGAAAATTAACTTACTGTTTACACGCAGAAGGAATCGCCTTCTGTCTTATTCAAATTCCTTCCGAAGGATGTTCAGCACACCGTCAACGGTCTCCTCTTCAAGATCTGTCCTCCTCACAAGCTCATCCTTGTTCAGGGCCAGAACACTCTTCGCGGTATCGAGGCCTATCTTGTTAAGCTCATCGATAACCCAGCTTTCGATCTCGTCGGAAAACTCGTGCAGATCAACGTCTTCCTCCTCCTGCCCTTCGGCAAGTTCACGGAACACGTCAATTTCGTATCCCACCAGACGACTCGCAAGTTTGATGTTCAGTCCGCCTTTTCCGATGGCAAGAGAAACCTGATCCGGCTTCAGGTAAACTGAAACCCTTCCGTTTTCCTTATCCACCTTGATAGAACTGATCTTCGCGGGGCTCAATGCCCGCTGAATGTAAAGCTCGAGATTCTCAGTAAAGTTAATAACGTCGATGTTCTCATTCTGCAACTCGCGCACAATAGCATGAATCCTCGAACCCTTCATACCAACGCAGGCGCCTACCGGATCAATGCGGTCGTCGTATGATTCAACAGCAACCTTCGCTCTCTCGCCAGGTTCCCGTACTACTTTCTTGATCGTTATCAGACCGTCGTAGACTTCGGGAACTTCCTGTTCAAAAAGCCGCTCCAGGAAAACAGGCGATGTTCTAGAGAGGATGATTTTCGGATTCCCGTTCACCATCTCAACCTTATGTACGATCGCTCTTACATTCTCGCCTTTACGGTAACGGTCTTTTTGTATCTGTTCGTTCCGCGGAATCGAAATTTCATTCCCTTCTGCGTCAATCAGCAATACCTCCTTGCTCAGCAGCTGATAGACTTCGCCTGTTATGATTTCACCGACGAGATCCTTGTACTTTTGAAAGAGAATGTCCTTCTCGAGATCCTTTACTTTTTGAATTAACGTCTGCCGTGCAGTGGTTACGGCGCGTCTCCCGAAATCTTCGATATAAACCTGTTCGGATACTTCCTCACCAACCTCGAAATCCGGTTCGATCTTTCGCGCCTCTGTCAGGCTGATTTTGTCAAAATCCCAGATGTCCTCAGAATCATCATCAACAATTTCACGGAAGCGATAGATCTCGAGATCGCCTTTGTCAGCATTTATGATGATGTCAAAGTTCTCGTCAGATTCATACTTCTTACGAATCATATTCCGGAATACATCTTCCAGAATCCGGATCATGGTCGGACGGTCAATGTTCTTTTGCTTGGCAAACTCAGCAAACGACGAAATTAATTCATGTGCATCCATTGGTTTATTGCTATTCTATTTAAAACTGACTAGTACAAAAGCGCGGTCGATGGCGTCAAATGCAATGTCACGGCTTTTTGTCTCCTTTTTCTTGCCTGTTCCTGTTTCCGTCAGAAGTGTAATTCCGGATTCGCCAACCTGTTCCAGTTTCCCTTCGATGACAGCTCCCGCGGAAGTAACTTTTAAGCGACGGCCGATATTCTTGACATACTGCCGACGAAGTCGTAACGGTTGATCGAGCCCTGGCGTCGACACTTCGAGCATGTAGTTCTCTTCGCCAAGTATTCCGGAATCTTCCAGCTTCTGCCCGAGTGAACGACTTATCGTGGCACAATCATCAATGCTTACGCCTGAGTCACCATCAACGATGACAAGAACTTTCTTAGGACCTTTCCGCGCCGACATATTAACGTCGACCAGGAACTGATGATCGCCTGCAAGGGATTCACCCGCCATTCGTTTGATTTCCTCCTCAAGCCCCATTTCAAAATATTCTATAAACAAAGAGGGGACTTGTCCGTCCCCTCTAAAAAGTTAATTTCAGAAACTTGTGGCAAAAGTAGTGCAAATTCCTATTTATGCAAAGGGATCAGCAAGTAATTATGCTACACCCGCCTGCCATCCCTGCCGGGCTAAATGTATTCCGGCAGATTTTTCAGATAAACACCATACCCACTTTTCTCCAATGGCTTTGCGAGTTCAAGCAATTGCTCTTTCGATATGAACCCGCCTCTATAGGCGACCTCTTCAATGCAACCAATCTTCAGCCCCTGTCTTTGCTCGATCGTTTGAACGAAGTTTGAAGCCTGCATCAGCGAATCGAATGTACCGGTATCAAGCCAGGCGGTTCCGCGGCTCATCGGTGCTACGTGCAACTTTCCACGCTTGAGGTAAACATTGTTGACGTCGGTGATTTCAAGCTCGCCACGCGGGCTCGGCTTCAGTGCTTTCGAAATGGAAACTACATCGTTATCGTAGAAGTAAAGTCCGGGAACAGCATAGCTGGATTTCGGTTTTGCCGGCTTTTCCTCGATAGAGATCGCTTTCTTGTTTGCGTCAAACTCCACAACACCATATCGCTCAGGATCGGTGACATGATAAGCGAATACAACCCCGCCATCCGGTTCAACGTGTTCTTTCAGCAGCTTTCGCATGCCCGAGCCGTAAAAGATATTGTCTCCCAGTATGAGCGCAACTTTGTCTTTTCCGATAAACTCCTCACCGATGATGAAAGCCTGCGCGAGCCCCTCCGGCTTTGGCTGTACCGCATAGTTGAACGAACACCCGAGTGATTTGCCGTCTCCAAGCAGTTTCTGAAACGCCGGCATATCATGAGGCGTGCTGATGATCAGTATCTCCCGGATTCCCGCCATCATTAGCACGGACAACGGGTAGTAGATCATTGGCTTATCATAAAGGGGCATGAGTTGTTTGCTGACAGCAAGTGTCAGCGGATACAACCTTGTTCCGGATCCGCCCGCTAGAATTATTCCCTTCATTGTTGTTCTGTGTTCTTGATTTAACGTTCCTGATACATTTTCTGATAGTATGTCAGGTAGGCGCCCGAAGTCACATTTTTCAACCACTCCTGATTTGCGAGGTACCACTCTACCGTTTTTTCAAGTCCTACTTCAAACGTGATTTCAGGTCTCCATCCGGTTTCGGCAATCAGTTTCGACGGGTCGATCGCGTATCGCAAATCGTGCCCGGGACGGTCCTTGACGTAAGTGATCAGTTTTGCAGAAGTGCCGTCTTCACGTCCAAGTTTCTTGTCCATGATATGGCAGAGCAGTTTTACCAGATCAATGTTCTTCCATTCGTTGTTCCCGCCGATGTTGTAGACTTCACCGGTTTTTCCTTTGTGGAAAATTGCATCGATGGCGCGTGCGTGATCCTCGACGTAGAGCCAGTCCCGGATGTTCTCGCCCTTTCCATAAACCGGAAGGGGCTGGTTATTGATGATATTATTGATCATCAACGGGATTAGCTTTTCCGGGAAGTGATAGGGGCCGTAGTTGTTGGAGCACCGGCTGATCATCGTTGGGAAATGGTAGCTGTTTTGGAACGCCTGCACGAAATGATCGCTGCTTGCCTTTGACGCAGAGTAGGGCGATCTCGGGTCGATGGGCGTGGATTCTGTGAAGTATCCACCGTGCTCTGCGGATCCGTAAACCTCATCTGTTGAAATATGGTAAAATACTTTCCCTTCGAATTGGTTGTTCCACGCGGCCTGCGCAGCCGTAAGGAGATTGAGTGTTCCGATGATATTGGTGTGCGCGAATTCTGCAGGATTATGAAGCGACCTGTCCACGTGCGATTCCGCGGCGAGGTGTATCACACCGTCAATTTCGTGCTTGCGGAACAGTTCATAGAGAAACTCGACGTCCAGAATATCGCCTTTCTCGAATACATAGTTCTTTTTCCCCTCGATGTCTTTCAGGTTTTCAAGATTACCGGCATAGGTGAGTTTGTCAAGGTTGACAATCTTGTATGTCGGGTACTTGTTCACGAATAGTCTCACCACGTGAGAACCTATGAATCCGGCTCCACCGGTGATCAATATTTTTTTTGTCATGTGTTAGATGAGCTAGCGTATAAACTTTTCAAAATTCTTATGGTCGCGTTCGAAAAGGTCGTCTTTCGGCAGCGACTTAAAGTAATCGTAGGTGATCTTCAGCCCTTCCGCCCGCGAAACCTTTGCTTCCCAGCCAAGAATGGTCCTTGCTTTTGTAATGTCCGGCTGTCGCTGTTTCGGATCGTCTTGCGGCAACGGAAGATAGATGATCTTCTGGGTCGTGCCGGTCAGTTTTACGATCTCCTCGGCAAATTCCCGGATGGTGATCTCATCGGGATTGCCAATATTGACCGGTAAGGTATAATCGGACATCAGAAGCCTGTAGATTCCCTCAACCTGATCATCTACGTAGCAGAATGACCGTGTCTGGGAACCGTCGCCGAATACCGTGAGGTCTTCGCCCCGTAACGCCTGACCAATGAAAGCCGGAAGTACGCGGCCGTCGTTGAGGCGCATGCGCGGACCATACGTATTGAAAATCCTTACTATGCGCGTATCCAGACCGTGATACGTGTGGTACGCCATGGTCATGGCTTCCTGGAAGCGTTTTGCTTCATCGTAGACCCCCCGTGGACCAATAGGGTTCACGTTGCCGTAGTATTCCTCATTCTGAGGATGCACAAGCGGATCACCGTAGACTTCTGACGTCGACGCCACGAGAATTCTCGCCTTCTTCGCCCGCGCGAGTCCCAGGAGATTATGCGTGCCGAGCGATCCGACTTTAAGCGTCTGTATCGGAATCTTCAAATAGTCGATGGGGCTTGCGGGAGACGCAAAGTGCAAAATATAGTGCAGTTCCCCGGGAACATGGACGTACTTCGATACGTCGTGCTCGTGGAATTCGAAGTCCGCCTCCTTAAAAAGGTGCTCAATGTTGCGCAGGTCGCCGGTGATAAGGTTGTCCATCGCAATGACCTTGAAACCTTCTCTTAAGAAACGGTCCGCGAGATGCGAGCCCAGAAAGCCGGCGCCGCCCGTAATGAGCACTCTTTTCTTAGCCATTTACGACCTCCCTTCCAATGCTGAAATACGCGTAGCCAAGTTCTTTCATCTGGCCGAGCTCGTACAGGTTGCGACCGTCGAAGATGACCTTATTCTTCAAAATAGCACCAAGCTTTTCGAAGTCGGGAGTACGGAACTCAGGCCATTCTGTGGCAATGAATATCGCATCGGCTCCCTCTGCCGCCTCATAGGGCGTTGAACAATACTGAATTTTGTTTCCGAACTGACGCTTCACATTTTCCATCGACTCAGGGTCGTGTGCTTTAACTGTTGCGCCTTCTCTCAGGAGGATATCGATGTTGTAAAGCGCTGGCGCCTCACGAATGTCATCGGTGTGTGGCTTGAAAGAAAGACCCCAGACAGCGATCGTTTTTCCTTTCAGATCGTTCTTGAAAAATTCTTTAATACGCGGAATAAGTTTGGTTTTCTGATCCTGATTTACATCCATCACCGCCTTCAGAATCTTGAAGTCGTACTTTGCATCCGCCGAAGATTTTGCGAGGGCCTGAACGTCTTTCGGAAAGCAACTGCCTCCGTATCCAATGCCGGGGAAGAGAAAACGTTTTCCTATCCGGCTGTCGGTACCGACGCCTTTCCGGACAGAGTCAACGTCAGCGCCGAGCAATTCACAAAGATTTGCGATTTCATTCATGAAAGAAATCTTCGTTGCGAGGAAGGAGTTAGCGGCGTACTTGGTAAGTTCTGCGGAGCGTTCATCCATAAACACCAGTGGATTTCCCTGGCGGACAAAAGGCGCATACAGGTTTTCCATCACTTTGCGTGCACGCGCGGAGCTCGTTCCAATCACCACACGTTCAGGTTTCATAAAATCTTCGACAGCTACTCCTTCGCGGAGGAACTCCGGATTTGAAACAACATCGAAGTCAACTTTGGCCTTCGCTGCGATACGGCTGTGAACCTTGTCTGCCGTCCCAACAGGAACAGTGCTCTTGTCGATAATGATCGTATATTCTTTGAGAAGCGGGCCGAGGTCGTCTGCAACATTCAGGATGTATTTCAGGTCAGCGGAGCCGTCTTCGCCCGGAGGAGTCGGAAGCGCAAGGAAGATAACTTTTGCATCCTTGATGCCTTCCTCAAGATTGGTCGTGAAGAACAGGCGCTTCTGCTTGATGTTGCGCTCAAAAAGCTGTTCAAGACCGGGTTCATAAATGGTCACTTTACCAGATTGGAGCTTTTTTACTTTCTCCTGGTCGATGTCTATACATGTTACGGTGTTACCCGTCTCTGAAAAACATGTTCCGGTTACAAGACCGACGTAACCGGTGCCAACTACTGCGATTTTCATTGTGTATTAGGGTTTGAAAAGAAAATGCGAAAATAAGGTTTTTGAAATGATGACTGCTTAATAATGCCACAAAGAAAAGAACATTAAAAATAAACCAACGAATGTTCGTTGGTTAAATCGTTTTCTTTGTATTAAATTCGCTGCTCTAAAAATAATTCTATGGAGTTTGCTACAGGAAGCCGGAATCACGTGCATTTCGAGGAGACTGAAAATCAAGTTATGATCGCCGAAATGGTCAGAAATTTTGGTGCCAGGGAAATCCGGCCTTACATGATGGACTGGGATGAAACGCAGGAGTTCCCGATTGATCTGTTTCACAAAATGGGTGAACACGGACTGATGGGCGTTCTGGTACCCGAAGAGTACAGTGGTTCGGGCTTTGGCTATCTCGAATACATTACCGCAATTGTAGAACTATCGCGCATTGACGGATCCATCGGGCTATCGATGGCGGCGCACAACTCGCTTTGCACCAACCACATACTGCAATTTGCCGATGAGGATCAGAAGCGCCGTTATCTTCCCAAACTTGCAACCGGCGAATGGATCGGCGCGTGGGGGCTTACCGAGCCGAATACCGGCTCCGATGCCGGAAACATGAAAACCGTCGCCAGAAAACAGGGAGACTATTACCTCATCAACGGTGCCAAGAACTTCATCACGCATGGACGATCCGGCAACGTCGCCGTTGTCATTGTCCGGACCGGGGAGGTCGGCGATTCACATGGAATGTCGGCGTTTATTATCGAAAAGGGTACCCCGGGGTTCACGTCCGGAAAAAAGGAAAACAAACTTGGTATGCGGGCTTCTGAAACCGCCGAACTCGTCTTTAATGATTGCAAAATCCACAAATCACAAATGATTGGTGAGGAAGGTGAAGGATTTATCCAGGCCATGAAAATCCTGGATGGCGGACGAATTTCGATCGCTGCGCTGAGCTTAGGAATCGCCAACGGGGCGTTTGATTGCGCACTTCAGTACTCAAAAGAGCGCCATCAGTTCAACAAGCCGATCGCCAGCTTTCAGGGAATTGCGTTCAAACTGGCTGATATGGCAACGAAAATCGAAGCAGCCCGCCTTCTAACATACCGGGCCGGCGACCTCAAAAACAGAGGAATCGATGTCAATCGCGAATCGGCCATGGCAAAACTTTATGCATCTGAAGTAGCTGTAGACGTCGCAAATGAGGCTGTTCAGATTTTTGGTGGCTATGGCTATACGAAAGACTTCCCGGCGGAGAAGTTTTACCGCGACGCGAAATTGTGCACAATCGGGGAGGGGACGTCCGAGATCCAGAAGCTAGTCATCTCCCGGTCGCTTCTCAAGGGATAGGCAGGTGATCAAATTTCGCTGAACCCTTGCATTTATCCACGCTGAGGTTTATCTTTGCCCCCCTAAATAGGAAATATGCTGATTGTAAACGTTAAAGAAAACGAATCTATCGATAAGGCGCTCAAACGCTTCAAGAAGAAATTTGAAAAAACCGGTGTGTTGAAAGAGCTTCGTGCGCGAACTTCTTTCGAAAAACCCTCTGTCCGTCG
>CBKWFZ010000048.1:0-10586 GCA_966673785.1 uncultured bacterium | reverse complement strand
CCCGGTCAAGGATGAGCGTTGTATTTAAAACAGGATGACCTCGAAACAGTTATCGGATCGCGAGAAAATTAGATAGAGAGAGCCTGTTTAGGCAACTCTCTATCTATCAATTCATTACATTATATTTTATTATATTATATTCTACAAGGCTAATTAGCGTCCCAGAATACCGGAGTATCCAGGTCGTCGCCGCCGATCCTCGCTCCACCGGCGACAACGTTCTCCTCGTTGAGGGAGTATTCCGTTACGGGATAGGTGTACCGCTTCGGCGTGCTGAGGCCGGAAAGTGCCGCAACTGCCAACGGCGGATGGTCATACAACCGATAGGTGGACCAGGCTTCAAAGCCCTGATCATAAAGCGAAATCCATTTCTGAAGCGCAATGTTTTCGAAGGCTGTTCCCGGTGCCGTCCCGTAAGCCACGTCAGGGTTTGCGAGATAGGTAGAAACGTCAGCATCGGACCCACCCCAGTATTTGATTGAAGCTTCGATACCTTCGTTGTAGAAATCCTCAGCAGTACCACCCACGTTATACCCGCGTTCAGCCGCATCGGCGAGCAGGAAGTTCACTTCCCAGTAACTCATAATGATTCCAGGCCAGGTCGGATCTACCTGAGAGGCACCGGGGTGCGAAAAGGCGTTATAAGCCTGCTGATCACCATAGACCCCGCCAAGGAATTCGCCATCGTAGGTATCCTGGTAGTATAATGGGAGGCGCGGATCGTCCAGCGCCTTCATCTGGTCTACAAGGGTGTTGGCTGCGATAAAATCAGAACGACCGCTCTGGATCAGATCTACCCAAAGCGGGTTTGTATTGGGCGTAGCACTTTTATACTCAAGCGCGAAGTTATCGGCATTCGACATGAAAACTCCGTCGGCTACCGCGTCTTCCGCAAGCGTTTGGGACTGAGAGGCGTTAACATCAGCAAGCCGGATCGCAAGGCGCAGCTTCAATGAATTGGCGAAAAGACGCCACGCATCGGCATCACCTCCGTAGACGATATCCGAGTTTCCAAGACCGCTGTCTCCCGACAGGTTGGGAATAGCTGCGTTCAACCGGTCAATGATCGCCTGGTAAACATCAGCACCTTCATCATAACTGGGTGTTGGATCATCTGTCAGCGCTTCCGTATAAGGCACATCTCCGAAAAGATCGACCAAAATGTGATAGGTGAAGACACTTAACACTTCCGTGATCGCAATCTGATTGCTTCGTTCCGCGTCTGAAATATTCTCTTCAGCCTCAATTGACAAACGCGCTTCAGCAAGGTCGCGCAAAACGTCGGCATACAATGTATTCCACGCTCTTCCATTGACATTACGCTCAACCAACTCATAATTGGATTCATCGGCATAGGTGGTCTGCGCCCACTGCTGCGCCCAGAGTCGGAAGTTGTTTACGTTTACGTTTGTCGAAGTCATAAAGTCGAACAGTTCCTTTTCGGCGTTTGCAATCAACGCACCCGCAGGAACCTGTTCAGGATTTTTCAAATCCCTGTTGAAATCGGAAAGGTCTTCGCACGACATTACGGCGACAAGTACCAATCCAGCGATTAATATTTTTTTCATCGTTTTCAATTTTGTGTTGAAAGAACTGATACTATAACCTCACGTTGATGTTAAAACCATACTCCTTCACGGCCGGGTACGATCCTGACTGGTTTCCAAGACCAAGACCTGCGCTTAACGAATCTTCAGGATCAGAGTATTCTGAATTCTTATGAATGATCCACAGGTTACGGCCGACGAGGTTGATATCGATTCCCGTGAATGGAGTTCTGGACACCACCGACTGCGGTAAGGAGTATCCGATTGTCACCTCGCGAAGTTTCACGAAGGACGCATCCCACACGTGCTGCGCGTTTGGTGCTGCAGCGTATCCAAGTGAAAACGCATAGTCTCCAGCCCAGAACGCGGTAGTATTCGGCGTGCCGTCAGAGACAGGTACGCCACTCTCGTCTGTTCCAGTCTGCACCACACCCATCATCTTGCCATCCGGGAAGTATCCACCTCCGTCATCCGGATGTTCACGTACAGATACGCCATTCTTATTAGTGCCTCCGGTGATATCGTAGATACCGGTTGCATAGCCGTACCAGGTATCAAGCGAGAAGAAATCACCTCCACGCTGCATGTCGATCAGGAAGCTCAGGCGGACTCCTTTGTAGTTCAGAATATTCTGAATACCGCCAATCCAATCGGGGTTGATGTCTCCGATCACCTCAGGTGCGGAAGTTCGCGCGTAACGCATGCCGGCACGCGCCGTAAATGGTTGAACGATCGGACTACCATCAGTGTGATAGACGTAGTTAGTTCCGCGAATCGTTCCAAACGGTTGTCCAACGGTAGCATTAAGCGTAATACCACCCTGTGCACTGTAGATCTGGAAGTTCGTCATATCATCGAGCAGGGAGATAACTTTGTTCCTGTTGCGCGTCCAGTTAAGATTAACATCCCATGAAAAATCAGCAGTCTTGACCGGCGTGCCGCGTAACGTCACTTCTACGCCCCGATTCTCGATCTCCCCCGCGTTGACGACATCAGTTCTGCGACCGGTGGCAGCTGTGACTTCAGCATTGAATATCTGGTTGAAACTGCTGGATTTGTAGTACGAGACATCTAATCCCAACCTGTTGTTCCAGAATCCGAGTTCAAGACCTGCTTCATAGCTTTGCGTGTTCTCACTGACGAGATCCGGGTTTCTACGGATCGAACTTGCCGTTGCAAGCGGAACGCCGTCAAACGGATTGTTTATTACAAAGATGTTATTCACCCGAAGCGGAGGCGCCAGGTTACCAACTTCGGCATAATTGACGCGCACCTTTCCGAGACTCAGGAAGTCGATCGGGGTAACTTCGGAGAACACGAATGCAAGAGAAGCTGATGGATACCCGTAGGAAGCATTGGCGTCAGGAAGCGTAGACGCATAGTCCTGCCGATACGCGAGGTCAAGATACAACATCTGTCTCCAACCGAGGTTCACTTGCCCGAAGTATCCATTCGTACCAACTTTTGTGTTTGACTCGGTTGGCGCAAGCGGATTGTTGATACTATTCGACAGGGCATATATACCAGGCGTTACAAGTCCACCATTGGTTGCCGCGGCTATCGCGTCTTCACGGGTTCTGCGGAAATTTGCTCCAAGGAGACCGGTCAGGCTGAAGTCGTCACCAAAATTCCTGTTGAAATTCAGGAAGAGGTCGAGGTTGTTTTCGGAGAAATTGCGGTTTGTACGCGCGTACCTTGAAACATCAACCGACCCCACTGCTATCCGTTCCTCACGAACTTCCGAATACCGGTCTGTTGCAAGGCGGCCCGTAAATGTCAGCCAGTCTGTCAACTTATAGTCGACCATAAAGTTTCCGAATATCCGGTTCCGTTCATCGTTGTTATAGTTCTCGTGACGGTTGAAATACGGATTGTCAAAATAATGAGGCTGTGTCGCGCGTGCCGGATCCAGCGCACCATACGGGTTCCATGAAATATTCAACCCGGTTTGCTCATAGGCACGGCGCTGATCCTCCATGTCAGTGGTCACCTGATACCATTGACGGAACGATTGGTTCACGTTCCTGTTGTCGTAACCTGTTCCGAAACGTCCAATTGCTTCCGTGAGCGAAAAGTTGACTACTGAAGAGACCTTGATCTTCTCAGTCACATTATAACTGCCGTTGAAAGCAACCGTATTCCGTGTGATACTACTATTGGGAAGAATACCGTTTTGATCCATGTTCGTATAGCTCAACCGGTACGCCGCTTTGTCACTTCCGCCATCGACGGCAACGTTGGTTGTTATCATCCTCGAAGTCTCGAAAAAGCTAAGGGCGTCGTTCTTCGCGGCAACATGCGGAAAGAGCTGGCCATAGGTATCGAGCTGCGGATAGAGAGACCGCCAATCGTAAGCCATCGTACCGTCGAGCGGCGCACCATAAGATGCATCTTCATACGTCGGCGTGATCAACTGATCTCCGTTTCCGAGATCATAGAAGTCATAATAACCGTCATCAGACGCATAGTATGGACCGTATCCGGCACCAAATTCTCTTTGGTACTTGACATACGTGCTCTTGTCGATCTTGCCGAAGGTTGTTCCGAATGAAGCTGAAACGCCCAACCCTTTACGTGCCTTGCCCTTCTTGGTGGTGATTAGGATGACTCCATTCGCCGCACGTGAGCCGTAAAGCGCGGTCGCTGCGGCCGACTTCAGGAAACTCACACTGGCGATGTCGTCGGGGTTAATGTCCATGGCGGCATTACCATAGTCATAACCTCCGCGACCTGTTTGCTGATCCGTGCTGTTGTTAATGTCATTGCTCATGATAATACCATCCACAACAAACAAGGCCTGGTTATTACCAGTCAGCGACTTGAATCCGCGGATGACCACGTTGGTGGAACCGCCCATCTGATTACTGCGCTTGATCTGAACACCGGCAACTTTCCCGGAAAGGGAGTTCATGAAGTTGACGTCTTTCACCGCCGAGACCTGTTCACCGCTTACTTCCTGTGTGGCGTAACCAAGCGAAGCCTTTTCACGATCGATGTTTAGCGCCGTGACTACCACCTCATTCAATTGCTGAATGTCCTGGGCCATCGTCACATTGATCGAGGTTCGACCATTGATCGCGATCTCCTGGGATTGCAGCCCGATGAATGTGAAGACGAGGGTGCCGTTTGCGGGAGCTGAGAGCGTGTAGTTTCCGTCAGTATCGGTGACGGTTCCGACCGTGGATCCCTTCACAACGACGTTTACGCCGGGAAGGCCTGAACCATCTTCATCGGAAGTGACTCTTCCGGAGACGGCTCTATCCTGTGCCCATACTGCACTCAATGACAGCATTAGCACCGAAAAGAGTAGAATTCTCTTCATACTAATAGGATTAGGTTAATAAATTATTAAAGGTTGACCAAACTTAGAAGAATTGAGGTCTTTTGCAAAGCAGGACGGCAAAAAACTCAGGCGACCTACGGCATTTAGCGGCCAAATGAGCGCCAAACTGTCGGTTGCATGCACCGAAGCACCCCGGATAATGTCTGTCAATCCTAGATCTGCCATCTGTAATGACGACTCAATGAATACACGGTTTGTTGTTAAAACTAATTATGTTAGTTATCGGTCTGACGCCAAATTGGGTATGGTAAGTTCGGACGTGGCCTTATGTGCGTAAGAAAAGCTTGTCCGATGCGGAACGACCTTTGACTGAGCGCGATTACTCAAATAGATTGACCATCTATTTGTACTGACAGCGGATCTGAAGACTCCTTTCCGGAGCACGGCTAATCAGGTGGGTAATTTACAACGTGATTTTCATCTCCGGATTCGTAAAAAAAGGCTGCCCTTCACAGGACAGCCTTCTAAAAAACAAGACCTTCAGGTAACCTATCTGTCAGCGTTCACTGAGTCATCGATATTGCTATTGGCGTCGATTTCGGCCTGAGGCACCTTAAGGAAGAACTTCTTACTGTTAGCCTCAAGGCTAGCCTGAGCACCCACGCGGTGGTTCCCTGAACGAATGATCGGCCTTTGGAGGCGCTTCGCGTCGAACCATTCAACGCCGGCTTCGGCGTAAAGTTCTTTCCGTCTCTCAACCAGGATTTCCTCGAGCAGATCATCTCCGGTATTGTCGGATTTGACAGCCTCCGGATCCCGGTTAAGCTGGAGCGCGTAAAGAAGGTCGTGTGCCCCGTCAGGATCACCATTCCGGAATTTAGCTTCCGCTTCGATGAGGATCATTTCTGGCGTTCTGATAATCGGTATATCGGCGTCGAAGGTGAAGGCGAACTTGGTTGAAATCCAGTAGTTCCAGTTTGCGGGGGTTGTTCCGTTATAGGCACCGCCAACAAACAGGTTTCTGGCATCTGTCTCTGAGAACAGGTTTACGAACTCATCATTGAAGAAAGTCCCCTGATATGACAGCACGTAGTGATCGGCTTGCACGTGCGGAGCGCTGAAGTAATACGCCGTCTGATCATCGTATTGTGGCAGTCCCCAGATCCACTCGGTGTTCGCGAGATCATTAAATCCGTCGTCATATTGTCCAACGTTCAGAGCCGCAGCGACGTTACCGCCATACGCCGCGTTAGCGGCTTCCTCCGCTTCCGCCCAGTTGCCCATTGTCTGATGAACCTGGGAGAGGAATGCGTATGCTACATTGATGTTAACGAAAGACTTGTCAAGCCTTGCGGTTGAGAGCGTCGCGATGGCATCGTTAAGATCACTGAGGATGAGGTCGTATACCTCCTGAGTTGTGGACATGGGATTGCCAACCAGGGAAAGTGCGGTATAGATCGGAGGCGCCGGGTAGGTGGGATCCACGGAGTAGGCTGGGCTGAATTCGAGAACCAGCTGATGATAATAGTAGGCCCGCAGTGCCTTTGCCTGCCCTACGAGTTCATCTTTGTCTGAGTCCGACAAAGCCTCACTCGCCTCCGTGCCTGCAATGAATTGGTTGAGTTGACCGATGATGAAAAACGGGAAGTTCCAGGAGAAATTGGTTCTCCTGTAGGTTGGCTCCCGGTTATCATTGGCATAATCGAAGGTAAACCAGGTATTCGCCTGGACCACGTCGTTGCCCTTAACTGACCTTGCATAGAGCATCGAATTCAGCCCTCCGGCATCGTGTCCGGCGGTGAACTGGCCCCTCATCCGTCTCAATATCCCGGCCATAAACGCCTCGGCGCCTTTCCTTGATCCATACACGACTTCTCCGCTAACGAGATCCGTTGGCTTGGGTTCCTCAAGATACGAGTCGCCGCAACCCGCTGCCAGCAATAACACCAGCGCAAGTTTTATTTTTCCAATTTTTATTAATAGGTTTTTCATATTGAATGCATTAGAAGGTCAGGTTGATACCAAGAGAAGTGATCTTTTGATTATAAGACCTGTTGTCTGTCGTTCCGGCGAGGCTCTGTTCAGGATCGATACCCTTGTGGCTTTGAAAGGTCAGGAGATTATCACCCTGGAAGAATACACGCAAACCGGAAATTCCATATTTGCTAAGTGTCGTCCGTGGCACATTGTAACCGACATTCAATGCTCTCAGGCGCACGTAATTGTTCTTGAACAAGAAACGTGTAGACTGACCGTTGAAATCATTGTTACTTGCAAGCAGAAGGGGCACATCGGTTACATCGCCAGGCTGTGTCCAACGATTTTCCAGGTCTTGGGATGCGGCGCTTCCTCCCGGAGTCTCAAACCCGCTCATCAAGGCAGCGTATTGGCCGTCGTATATATACGAGCCAAAGCTGTAGTTCAGCAGGATGTTCATATCGAAGTTTCCGTACTGAATGTAGTTTGTAAACCCGCCAATCATCTTCGGCAGCGACGATTTGCCGGAGTAGTACCGAGCTGCCTCAGAATACAGGTCTGTGGTTTCGCGTTCGCCCGTCGGATTCCCTTCACCATCGAGAATGTCTTTGTACCACAATCCATAACCGGTTTCCGGATCGACACCCGCCCATTCCTGGATGTAGAAGTCATACAATGATCTGCCAACCGCCCAACGTTTCGTACCATTGATCACAAACTCTTGTGTCAACTCGGTGATTTCGTTTCTGTCAAACGAGAAGTTGAGACCTGTCGTCCATTTCAACTTGTCCGTTTGAATGTTCGTCGAATTGAGTGTGAATTCCCATCCATAGTTCCTCACTGCGCCCAGGTTCGTTGTGTACTCGCTATATCCCGTCGATCCCGGGAGCGGTTTGTCGTAAATGAGATCAACAGATTCTTTGTTATAGTATTCGACGTTCGCTGAGAAACGGTCGTTGAGGAAACGCAGTTCGAGACCCACGTTCGTTGACGCCGTCTTCTCCCACAATAACAGAGGATCAGTGACACGCGGAACTATGACGCCGGTAAAAGGGCCCTGGTTCCAGCCAGTTTCAAACAACTGCCTATAAGGGAAATACCAAATGTTGCCATTGAGATCAAGCACGCGGTTGTTACCCAACTCTCCGTATGAAGCCTTTAGCTTCGCAAAGCTTACCACGCTTGAAACCGGGTCAAAGAAGTTTTCTTCGGAAATGACCCAACCACCACCGACTGAGAAGAAGTTACCCCATCTCACGTCAGATGCAAAGCGTGATGTTCCGTCGCGGCGATACGCGCCCTCGAGGTAATACTTGTCTTTGAAGTTATAGGAAACCCGCGCTAGGTAACTGGAAATCCTCTCCTCTCCAATATATCCACCCACACTTTCAGGTGTGGTAGCACCGTTGAGAACTTCCACGTTTGGAAGGAAGCCTGTTCCCTGCGCTGACAAGGCAGATATCTCCGCTTCATATGCTTCCTGCATCAACGATACCGTAAGGCCATGATCACCGAACTGCTTGTCAAACGTCAGTATGTTGGTAATGTTGAACGTCGTTGTAATATCACGTTGAGCTGTAACGCGTCCTCCGACATTCGCCGCATACCCAAACTCGTTGTGAATGTAGCTTGAGTAATCCAGCGTGTACTTCTCGTAGCCAAGATTGGTTCTGAATGACAGCCAATCTGTGAAATTGAGTTCTGCGTAAGCAACTGCGTTGATATTATCACGCTTGTTCTTGTAAGAATAGTTGTAAAGACCACCCACTGCGTTTTCACCTGCAAGCGAAGGACGTGATCCGTTCAACGCCTGGCCCACGTTGTTACCGTAGTCATAAATCGGGCGACCGAAATCATCGAGTACAAGGTCTCCATTTTCGGCGCGTCTGTAAAGAGGATAATATGAAGGGACGGAGAAAATCCATTGGATCGCGTTTTGATATCCAGTGCCAGACTGCGTCGGATAATTCTGCGACTGCGAAGAATACGCAGTGTTCAATCCGATCGTGAACCAGTCGTTTACCTCTGAGTCTACGCTGATACGTGTTGTTGCTCTGTTGAAGTCCGACGTTTTCACTGCACCTTCCTGTGTCAGGTAATTGGCAGCAAAGTAGTACGTCGTTTTATCGCTACCTCCGGAGATCGAAAGCGCATAGTCCTGACGTGATGCGTTGCGGTTAACGACTTCTTTCTCCCAGTCAGTTGACCAGAGTTTGTTGGTAGAGATCAATCTTCCGTCTGTTCCTACCGGATTACTAGTGCCGTAAGGGTTGTACCGGAGGAAGTCGTTCACGAGGTTATCGGAAGCCATTTGTGCTGCATCCTCAGCCGTTTCGCCATCAACATACTGATAGGAGTTCTTAACAGCTTCCCAGCCGAGTTCGGTATATCTGTCTGTACTCAGGAATTTGTGAAAGTCGACAGCCTGATTAGCAACACCAGCCGAGGCAGTCAGATTAAACGTAGCCGCCTGGTTGCGCTTTCCTTTCTTTGTTGTGATAACCAACACGCCGTTTGTTGCGCGCGCGCCATAAAGTGCAGTCGAGGAAGCATCTTTCAATACGTTGATACTTTCGATCTGATCCGCACTGATGGTGTTGAGGTTACCATTGAACGGCACACCGTTTACTACAATCAATGGATCAGCCGACGCGTTGATCGAGCTGACACCGCGGATACGAATCGTCGGGTTGTCTCCGGGTTGACCGCCAGAGGAAATGATGTTAACGCCTGGAACAGTTCCCTGAATTGCGTTAACAACACTTGCAACCTGCTGCTTGCCGATCAGTTCAGATTCAACACTGGCGACAGAACCAACGATTGCACGCTGCGTCTGCTGGCCATACGCAACAATGACGACCTCCGAAAGCTGCGTGGCGTCGCTTTCCATAACAACGTCGATCAACGAACGGGAACCCACTTCCTCCTCGATGCTGATCAAACCAATAAACGTAAAGACTAGTGTTGCCGAAGAACTCGGAACTGAGATGTTGTAACGCCCATCGGCATCCGTCGATGTGCCCTGGGTCGTGCCTTTAACAATAACGTTAACGCCTGGCAACGCGTTTCCGTCCTCTGCCGAAGTAACCCTTCCGGTTACCGTAAGCTCCTGTGCCCACAAACCCGAAGGGGTAATTATGGCCACCATCAAGTAAAAAAGTAGAATTCTACCCATACTGATTATTATTAGGTTAATGAATTTAGAATGCATTAGGAACTTACCCAGAAACACCGTTCTGCGAAACACTTTTAACGTGAGACGCGGGATTAAATGAAATGAAAATTCACCCAATGCAAATTTGTGGGTTTTTCCTTATAGAAATATTGATCATTTTGTGATGATCGGCCAAAGACAACGGAATGATAGCGATACCTTCCGACGACTGAATGAATCCACCGATGAACCGGCCGTGTATTGGGCATTGTTTACATATCACCCATATTGGGGTATGACCGAAACCGACGAAAGAATGCTCGTCGACCTAAGGTAGCACCGAAAAATCAATCCGCCGGTTCTGCGCCCTGCCCTCCTCCGTATCGTTCGGCGCAACAGGCTTGTCGGCGCCAAAACCCTTGTACCGAACCCGCTTCGCGTCAACCCCATGACTCACGAGATAATCGTAAACCGAGGTGGCACGCCTTAATGAAAGCTGACGATTGTAATCGGCGGACCCGACATTATCGGTATGTCCGCTGATCTGAATCTTCACCTGCGGATTCTCGTTCATGAACCGCACGATCTTCTGCAATTCCCCCGTTGACTTTTCCTTTAGCGCATA
>CBKWFZ010000047.1:0-10614 GCA_966673785.1 uncultured bacterium | reverse complement strand
CCAAAAGACTGGTTCTTACGCGATCCGGAACAGGACAGTGTCCAGGGGGTAAGTGCCGAACGGGTTTATTCTTCGCTGTTGAAGGGTAAGCAGTCAAGGACCGTGATTGTTGCGGTTATTGACTCAGGAGTCGATATCGAACACGAGGATCTCGAGGGCGTGATCTGGGTAAACGAGGATGAAATCGCCGGAAACGGCATTGACGATGACAAAAACGGCTATATCGATGACGTGCACGGCTGGAATTTCATCGGTGGCAAAGAAGGCAACGTTGACGCCGATACCTATGAGGTGACCCGCGAATACGTAAGGCTCAAAGACAAGTATGAGAATTTCGACGAGAAAAAGCTCAACAAAAAGAACCGCGAAGAATACGAGTACTGGAAAAGAGTGAAGACAAAGTATGAACGCGATTCAAAGTTTTCAGCCGATCAGCTCCAGCAATACCAGCAACAACTTGAAATGTACACCAATGCATTTGCGACGATCAGGTTCTGCGACAGCGTGCTGACCACGCGTCTCGGAACACCAGTTTCGAAATCGTCACTGGCAAGCATATCGTCGGAGAACGACACCGTAAATTTTGCCAAGCAAACACTGACGCGTATTCTTGAAAGCATTGATGGTGACATTCAGGTGAACGAATTTCTTGTTGAACTCGGGTACTATCTCGAACAATTGCAGGAAGGTGTCGACCACTACAGTGTCGCTGTAGATTACGGTTACAACCCCGAATTTGATTCACGCACGATCGTTGGCGATGATCCGGATAATCTTTATGAAAAAGGATACGGCAACAACGATGTGGAAGGGCCCGATGCGCGTCATGGTACTCACGTGGCCGGCATTATCGCCGCCAACCGCAAGAACGATCTTGGCATCAAGGGGATCGCCGACAACGTGCGGATCATGTCCGTGCGCGCCGTTCCCAACGGAGACGAACGCGACAAGGATGTTGCCAATGCAATTATCTACGCGGTTGATAACGGCGCCCACATCATCAACATGAGTTTCGGAAAATCATTCTCACCACATAAAGAGGCAGTGGACAAGGCGATCAAATACGCAGAATCAAAAGGCGTACTCATGATCCATGCCGCCGGCAACGACGGAAAGAATCTCGACGATGAGTACAACTTCCCGACACGGAAGTTCGACAAGTCAAATGAGGCGAAAGCGTGGATCGAGGTCGGCGCGTCATCGTGGGGAACAGATGAGGATTTTGTAGGTTCTTTTTCCAACTATGGAAAGAAGTCAGTGACACTTTTCGCTCCGGGTGTGGAGATATATTCGACGACGCCGGACAATACCTATGAGAGTCTGCAGGGAACCAGTATGGCAAGCCCGGCCACTGCCGGCGTAGCTGCTATCGTAATGTCGTATTTCCCTGAGTTGACGGCTGTGCAGGTGCGGGACATCCTGGTACAATCGACACGGAAGTTCGACGGTCTCAAGGTACAGAAACCGAAGAGTGCCGATCAGGTACCTTTCAGCGATTTGAGCACATCCGGCGGACTTGTAAACGCATATGAGGCGGTGAAGCTTGCCATGAATCTGAGTCAGCAGAATCTTCGAAAGAATTAACGATCCTATATTATTTCACAGAAAGACCGCGCTGCTGCGGTCTTTTTTTTTGACTATACCCCCGGGAGCGGTATGATAATTCCTGATAAATACCTACCCGCATACCGAGATACCGTGTAACCCTTGGGTTACGGGTACGATTAAAAGGTCTGCAAACGCTGATAAATCCGCCAATACGCGGGTTATAATTGAAAAGGGGTACTGGTAGCTTTCATTTGAAAACGCTATCCGTATGAACCCCTGCCGTACTATCCTCTTTGCCTTCGCATTTTTGCTGAGCTTTACATTGAGAGCAACCCCTACCGAAGGCTTCTTTTTACCGGACTCCGTTAATGAAATTACCTTTCGTTACAAGAATATCGATAACCTGATCGTAATTCCGGTGCGCATCAACGACTCCGAAGTTGTTAATCTCGTACTTGACACCGGCTGCAGAAACCTGGTCCTGTTCGGAAAAAAATTCACCAGAATGCTCTCAGGTAACGATCACAAGACGATTACTTTTTCCGGCCTGGGTAAAGGCAAGCCGGTTACAGGATTCATCACCCTCGAAAACGAAGTTGAATTCGATGCAGTCACCGGAAAGCGTATAGCCATCGTCGTTGTGCCGGAGCGAAACGTATTCAAGCACAACCCGGCTATTGATGGCGTTATCGGTTATGAACTCTTTCTCAAGTTCGAAATCGAAATCAACTTTGGCCGGGAATTAATCACATTCCGTCCGGCGCGTTACTCTTATCCCGACAGCGACTTTCGCATTGTGCCGCTCCGGGTCGAGGATTCGCGCCCGATTATTTCCTGCACCATCCAGTTTTCAAAGAATGACAGCGAGGTGTGTGATCTGCTGATCGACACAGGTTCCTGTCTTGGACTGTTATACACGACGCCTCCGAGCAAAAATCATTTCTCGCAATGGAAGACCGTTCTCGGTCGCGGAATTAACGGCAATATCGAAGGAAAGAAAAGCCTTGCCTCAAAACTCATACTTGGCGACTATGAAATGGAAGACGTTCCTGCGGCGATCGTGGTCTCGCCAACTCATCATTATGCTTCGCTGGGAACGGGCGTGTTGAAAGATTATACGCTTCTGCTAAACTACTACAAGTCGTACGCGGGATTTAAACAAAATTAGTTCGAGTTTACTCACTTGTCTTTGCCATTCCCGTTCGTATGGGCGATGTAACTGCCCTTTAACAAAGTTTCGTATCTTTAGACGATCGATTTTTCGCTTAACCTAATTTCGTCTATGGATCAGCAAGTTCATTGGGACAACATTTCCACGTCGTATGATGATGAAGTGTTCGATGTTTTCAAATCTGACAAGAACGGCATCCTCTCTTCCTATTTCAACAAATACGCCGATCCGGATGCGCGTGCAACTGACTTCGGTTGCGGTACCGGCAAGGCCTTTGAATATCTTTCCCCCGCATTCAGAAACGTGCTTGCGCTTGATATCTCCGGTGAATGTCTCAACATCGCACGTTCGCGTGGCTTTAAAAACATCACTTACAAACGCGTTGATCTGACCAAACCACCAGATGGTCTTCCGCGCTCACAATTTGGTTTGTGCTGCAACGTCGCGATCCTTCCCGACCTCAAAAGTAACAGAGCCATTCTCAAAACTGTTCATAAGGGACTTGCAAAGGGTGCGAGTGCCATCTTTGTAATTCCATCATTCGAAAGCATATTCCACGCATCGTGGATTTTGTTGGATTGGTACAGGCGCGAAGGAGTGGCACCGGCAGAAGTTCCGAAGGATGAATTGAACTACTTTAAGGGAAGCAAGACAGACATCATACAAGGCATCATGCATATCAATGGCGTGCCCACCAAACATTATTCGTCTTCGGAGATTGAGTTTTTGTTCCGGGAGGCTGGCTTTACGGTCTCGGCCGTTGAAAAACTGGAGTATGCGTGGAACACCGAGTTCGATTCACCACCCCGATGGCTTGGAGCTCCTTATCCTTGGGACTGGATGGTAGCGTGCCACCGATAAATCACTGAATACCTTTCGGACGATACACATAGCCCAGCCAGGTCATCACAATAAAAAGCACTCCGACCAACGCCAGCGCTATTCGCAACGTTTGCCATTCCGCGATGAAGCCGATAACGGGCGGCCCCGCCAGAAAGCCGGTATAACCCACCGTCGTCACCATGGCAAGCGCTACGCCCGACGGAATGTCCTTCGTATTCCCGGCAATGCTGTATGTAATCGGAACGATGGTGGACAACCCGAGGCCGACGAAGAAACATCCGCCAATGACTACGTACGAAAAAGGTACGGCCAGTATGAGGGCAAGTCCGCATGAAGCCGTGATCCCTCCGGCTACGATACACATCCTGTCACCGAGGATCACACGTATCCGGTCGCCGAAAACACGACCCAACGTCATCGCGGCTGCAAACGCAGTCAGTGACAAGGGAGCCAGAAATTCACCCGATCCGGCGATATTCTCCATGTAGTTAACAGACCAATCCGCCATCGCACCCTCCCCCATCATACAGCAAAACGCAATGATGCCCACGCTCACCAGTGACGCGCGCGGCAACCGGAATAAAGGACCTTCAGGCAGCGAATCTTTCGATGGTTTGTCGTGAACCAGATAGCGGAACATCCAGATTGTACAGATGAGGCCTAAAGCCACGACGGCGATGAAATGCGCATTCAACGAATAATCGGTGCCTGCAAATACGGCTCCGCACCAGGCGCCTAACGCCATGCCTATACTAAAAAAAGCATGAAACGAGGTCATGATGGGCCGCCCGTAGTCACGCTCAACGATCACCGCCTGCGCGTTCATGGCGACATCGAAAATCCCGGTAACGGCACCCATGATAAAAAACAGCGGTATGGATGCGCTCCAGTGCTTGAACGATGGAATCAGGAGCACAAAAACGCAGTACAAAACGGCGGCGGCAAGCGTGATCCGACGACTTCCATTCCTGATGATGACCCATCCTGCGAATGGCATCGCCACGACCGCACCAAGAGAAAGGCACAATAACACGATGCCGATAGTTCTGTCGTTGGCTGCATACGCCTCCTGAATGCGCGGAAGGCGTGATACCCAGTTCGCGTAGATGAATCCGTTAACGAAGAATGCAACGTTAACAGCAAGCCTTCTTTTGAACACGTGCCGTGATTATCTAAAACTCCATGCGCTTAACCTCGAATGTGTGCGAGCCCGTGCCCCCCTGTCCGTCTTCCGTTAACGCTTCAACCACGATCTTATAAGTTCCGGGCACGTCCGAAGTATAGAATTCAACGGTCGTCGAATCACCTGTCAGGTCAATGGCTGGATCCCAGTACAGGAGTGTGCGCTGGTCTGGCATTCGGGTGTTTCTGACTTTCGCGGTCTCATAGGCCGGCGACCAGAACTCGCGTTTCACCTGAAGTCCATCGTAGTCCAGCGAAACAGCTCCGGGGTCGAGTTCAAAACCTGACAGATCACCAGTATATGTGGCGTAACTAACGATGCCGGACATCCTGACGGGACCAAGGATGTACGTCTTCATTACCACGTCGAGTTTTTTGATTCTCAGAGGATCAAATTTCATCAACCTGTCGAGATCAAAAACCGGTACGCCGTCAACTAACACCATCGGATCTCCCTCAAGAACGCCCTTCCGTGTGATATCGAGGACAAGGAAATGAAACTTCCCTTTGCGCTTTCGAACGAGGACGCCTGGAACGTATTCCCGCATGACCTCCTCAAGGACGGGAAACCGGGTGTAATCATCCAACAAAAAGGACTGATCCGGGATGCCATAAAAAGCGGTGCTGTCGGTAACGCCGCCAACAGGTTTTTCGCTGATTTCACGGTAGTAAATATCCTGTACCTGCATGGCGAGACTTCGTTGTTCGAGTCCGGCGCGCATTCCCGGCTGAAGATTGATATGAGGCAACGAATATTTAACAAACGCTTTGCTGAAGGGATCGCGAATGCTGAGCTTTAAGGTACTGTCAACGGAATTATGCTGCAGCACAACTTTTTGCGGACCGTAAAAATTCTGGACTTCAAACGCAAGTTGTCCATGCTGATCACTTCGCGACCCTTTTAGCGATACGAGTTTGGAAGGGCTTGCGAGCAATGCGGGAAGACCCGACACAGCTTTCCCTGCAGCCGTTTTGGCATCTGCGAATATCAGGTGCGACCGCATCTCGGGTATGTAAACAAATTGCTTAGCAGGCTGAAGCAAGTCATCCCAGTTAAACCTCCTCCACCCGTGTGTTAGCATGAGATTATCTGCCGCCTCTTTTGCATTCGCTGCATCGCTGAAATAGAATCCGGGCGATTCCACGGTGCCCTTTAGATCCGACGTCAACAACAACCATGGCGCTATCCCACTATCGTGCCCGCCGGTTTCCAAAGAATCGACCCGTACGACTGATATGGACGCACTTGCCGGAACGCTGACATTTCCAAGCATAGCGGCGACGTCGACGACAACTTTTCTGCGGGGCAGATAATCCGTCTGGTCCGCATCAACGTTCAGTTTCAGCGGTGACAATGGCCGCGTGAAGAATAACCGTTCGCAAACCGGTCGAAGTCCGGCATCGAATAATGTAACATGAGTAATTCCATCCGGGAGTTTCGACTTTGGGATTAAAAATGCGGTGCGTCCCTGATCTACAACCTTCGCGCCTGCGTACACTACCTGCTGGCGTGCATGGACGAAGAGGTACACCAGATTCGACCCAATTCCCCGTGCCGAGACGTCAACCGCAATGTTTTGCCCACTACTGTCGGAGACATGAAGTACGAATCCTGCGTCCTGTGCCTCCGGGAGAGGATGAACGCTTTTGTT
The DNA here is from genome assembly GCA_966673785.1 of uncultured bacterium. Lineage (GTDB taxonomy): Bacteria > Bacteroidota > Bacteroidia > Cytophagales > Cyclobacteriaceae > Ohtaekwangia. The sequence continues at coordinate 4,218 of CBKWFZ010000047.1, read as the reverse complement.
TCCGTCGCGCGTACTTACAACGCATCGGTATCGATTACCCGCAGATGGCGTTAGATAGAACGACCCCAGGTTAAAGGCCGTCGGACTGGCGATGGCTACTGTGTCATCGTGCTGATCGACGATAACGCCGGAATAAGACTGCGCATCATCCGGACCGGAAATCCGAAACGCTACTTTGCTTCTGAGATCGTTCACGAGGTGTCCGCCCTCCGGGAAAAACTCCGCAGTGACCGGAGCAGGTTTTTGAATGGCAGGAGAAGCAGGTTTCAGGAAAGGATTAACAACCGAAATTGTTTTTGTGAAATAAAAGTCGGGAGAAAAATTCTTCATCCAATGCGTGTAAGCCCGTACGAGATAGGTATCCGTCGAGAGCGTCGCAGGAATGAACAAACTGCCCTGTCCGCCGCCTTCGCCGAGCTCAATCTTTGCCTGAACTACGGATTCGTTGTCGCGGTTAAGAATCTCTACGTACGCGACCTTGCTCAGGTTAACAGGTTTATGCAGCGTTGCATCAACCTGATATATTTTAAACCACATCGTTTCTCCGGTCAGGTAGAAGTCCCTCCCGATGTGCAGATAAAGTTTCTCCTGAAGTGCCCGTTCGCGCGCCTCGTTGAACTTGTTTTCAATGGTTTCGAATTTCGGAGTCTGCGCATGCAATGGTCCGGCGCAAACCACCAGGGCAACCAAAGCCGAGATAAAACGCAAATGATATATAGTTTTTTCCATCAGGGCCAGTATTCAGGTTTGGTTGTCGTGCCTCGCAGGAAAGCGCGGCAGTCCAGACAGCTAACCGTTGAGATTGTATATGCCTGTATGTTTCCGAAATTATCGACAATCGAGTTACCGAAAATCGTACCTGGCGTGATGAACTCAAGGTCCACGAGATAGACGGTATCCTGATCGCAAAAAGGAGCACGATAGTTTACGTAACCCTGTGGCAGATCAGCGCGACTGATAAACAGGCGTTTTTGCTCGATTGTTGAACCGCTGAAATAACCGATCACCATTTCATTGGGATTTGATACCGATCGTATGTTGCCAAATATCTGACCGGGCAATGGATCGAACAATCCCCCGGTACTTTCTGTCGTCTTATACAAGTTAAGCCAATACGTATACGCATCTTCTGTTAGCGCCATCTGCTTAACGTTAAGGCTATACGTACGCATCAGTTTGACCGAACTGCGCGAGACACGTTTGATCTCCCGGTTACGGATGACATTGGATGTAAGTTCGCCGGACGAGCTGATCAGAATTTCGTTCGACGGATCTTCCTTGTAGCAGGTATAAACCCATTCTTCCGGTGACCGGTAGACCATGTTGCGTTCATCGTCCATATACCAGGATGAAAACAACGGCGAATTGTATTGAAACGCTTCTTCATACCTCCACCGGAAATACTGGGAAGCAGACGATGACTCTGCAGAGTTCACATAGATCCTAACCTCCTCGTCATCGGCCCGGAAGTCCAGACTTTCAATAGGTGCTGCGACCTGAATAGTTATAAAGTCAGATTCATAGATTGATTGTCCGGGGCCGCCCGTAATTCGAAGCTTATACTTTTCACTGGTGTCAAAAGTGATTCCTTCCGCGAAGTAGGTATCTTCAAACTCCGGGTTCAGGTCGGGGTTGGCAAACTGAAGCAGATATTCATCGCCGTCCTCTGAAACGACACTTACATTCGCACCGGCAACCACCGGGTAGTCTTCCTCCGACTGGATTCCCAGCGCCTTTGTCAACTTAACGGTAACGGTGCCTTCAGTAGCGTCGATAAATCCGTCCACAACCAGAAAGTCCGGAGTCGACGAAACGCCCTCAAGCGTGTATGGTTCTACGCAACGTGTCGTTATAAATAACACTATGGCTATTACAGAAAGCGAAACGGCTTTGATTATTGAACGATAAGCGCTGCTGTAAGGTATTCTCTTCTGGTAGCGGACCATCGTTTAAAATTTAAAATTGTACGTAATAGTCGGAATCGGCCGCGCAAATATCGACAGCTTATACCCTCTGATCTGGCTTCCTTCCGTTACAAAAAACACCGAATAGGGATTGGCCCGACCCAATAGGTTATAAACGGCGAAGGTCCATGAGCTGTGGGCGAGCTTACGGATCTTGTGGTTCCCCTCAATATTGATCGAAAGGTCCATACGGAAGTAGTCAGGTATACGATAGTCATTCCGGTCGCCATAAAGTACGCGCTCTGTTCCCTCAATTTCATATTTGGCGATCGGAGCGGTAATTGGACGTCCCGTGTTGTACACCATATTCCAGGAAACGTTAAAACGACGATTGAACTTATAATTACTTATGAAGTTCACCGAATGCGGCTTATCGAAGTTACTCGGATAAAACTCTCCACGATTCACCACTTCCGACGGGAAGCTCCCTGTTGATCGTAAGAAGGTCCGCGAATAGGTGTAGCTTATCCAGCCATTCACTTTGCCTGCAGTTTTTTTGATCATCAATTCCACGCCATAGGCTTTACCCTCCGCCGGAATGACCTCGGTCTCCAGAGAGCCGGCGTTCTCCAGCAGCGCCGCTCCGTCCTTATAATCGATAGTACTCAGAATTTTTTTATAATATCCTTCTACCGATGTTTCGATCAGCCCGCGTTTCAGGTTCTTATAAAATCCGATCGAATACTGATCCCCAATCTGCGGCTGAATATAGTTATCAGACAGTTTCCAGATATCGGTCGGCGTCACTGCTGTAGTGTTGCTTAGCATCTGAATGTACTGCCGCATGCGGTTGTAGCCGAGTTTGACAGATGCATCGCGTCCGAGGATATAACGCAGCGACAAACGCGGTTCAAATCCGCCATAAGACGCCACACTTTCGCCTTTTCCGTAGGACACCGTATCAATTACATTTACCCGCTCGCGAGAACCAGAGCTATAAACCTTCACATCCTTTGCACCCAGATAATGATACAGCGAATAGCGTAATCCTCCATAGATGGATAACCGGGGATTGACTTCGAAGTTTTCACCAATGTAGACCGCGCTTTCCAGTCCCCGCTCATCCTGAAAGGCCCGCCGGATGCGCGTCGATTGCTCTCCGATTGGTTTCGTATCACCCGGTGCGACTTCATAACGGGTGAAATTCACACCCGCATTGAGCGTATGCTTTGCGCTGGGGAAGAAATGAAAGTCCGCCTTCCCCGTCATTTGCTTAATATCAAAACGGGTGATAAAAGCAGTAGCGGGGTTTAGCTCACTCGCCACCGAATAGTAATAATTACTGTATGATCCGGTGAGCACGCCGTACAACTTGCTATTGATCACATGCTTCCATTTCAGCGACGCGTTTCTGTCGCTGTACGTATACGATGTATCGCCGTTAAGCTGAAACTGGTCATTGCTCACATAGGCGGATGCGTACAAACTATTGTCATTATCGATCTTGTGTGAAATATTCGCCGTGATATCGTAGAAGCTTGCCGTACTGCGGCTGAAAGCCTTGTTCCTGAGCTGACGAAGAAGCCAGTTGGAATAGGTTGAACGGACGCCGAGAATAAATGACGTGCGATCCTTGAAAAGCGGTCCCTCAATCGTTAACCGTCCGGTTACCGGACTGATCCCGCCTGAACCCGTGAATTTTTTTGTATTTCCTTCCCGGCTATGTACGTCGAGCACGGAAGAAAGACGTCCGCCATAGTCAGCGGTAATGCCACTTTTATAAAGTTCAACGTTCTTCAACACGTCCGGGTTGAATGTTGAAAAGAAACCGAAAAGGTGCGACGGATTATAAACGATCGCATCGTTAAAGAGGATAAGGTTTTGATTTGTGGCTCCTCCTCTTACGTTAAGTCCAACAGTTCCCTCACCCACACTCTGTACGCCGGGCAGTGCCAGGACAACCTTCATGATATCCGTTTCGCCAAGCGCGAGTGGCATCTGACGCATCGTCCGGATGTCGAGTTTTTCCATACCCATCTGAACACTGCTCACCCGCACATCACGCTCCGATTCCACGACGACTTCTTTTAGTGGTGTAATCTCCTCATCAAGTTCAACGTCAAGCCTCCCGTTTCCATAGAGCATTACCTGGCGCGTGGTCGACTTCATTCCTATGCTTTTCACAATCAGCTGATGCCTGCCCTTTGGAATGGTGAGTGAATAGTGACCAAACTGGTCGGTGCTGGCTCCAATCAGTGGATTTTCGATATAGATCGAAGCGCCGATTAACGGTTCGCCGGAAGTTATATCGCGA
>CBKWFZ010000046.1:0-10627 GCA_966673785.1 uncultured bacterium | reverse complement strand
AGTGTTCCAGCCACCAATCCACGGCAAACCAGCTAAGCGGCGCCGCCAGCACGAATGCAATCACGATCAGCTTTCCGAATTCCCGCGACAGCAGAAATATAATACTTCCAACTGAAGCGCCGAGAACCTTGCGAATACCGATCTCTTTTGTCCGCTGCTCCGCGGTAAAGGCCGTCAGCGCAAAAAGCCCGAGACATGCGATGACAATTGCCAGTCCGGCAAAGACCGCGAATATTTGTCCTAATCGTTCCTCCGAGGAATACATCTTTCCAAACGCCTCGTCCAGAAACGTGTATTGAAAGGGTTGTCCGGGTGCCATTTCCTTCCATTGTTTCTCAAGCAAGTCGATAACGGCGCGGGTATCTGAAGACTGGAAACGGAATGACATGCTCCAGTTCGAATTTCGAAGCTGCAGACAAAGCGGAGAGATATTCTGGCGTAACGACTCAAAATGAAAATCCTCAACTACTCCGATGATTGTGAAACTTAAAACTTTCGAGGGATCGATTGTTCCGTTTGCAAAATCGAATGTGCTGACGCGTTTTCCGACCGGATCCGTAAGCCCCATTTTTCGTACCGCTGCCTCGTTCACAATAAGCCCCGTTGAATCCGATGGGAAGTCGGGAGAGAAATTCCGTCCCTCCTTGATTTTCATATCGAACGTTGCAACGTAGTCGTAGTCAACAGACCAGTATTGCATTGACGTCAGATTCTCCTCCGTGGGCTGCGTGCCTTCCGGCCAGAACGTCGTGTCGTTTCTGCCCCACCCGGTGATCGGAAGGAACCCTGAGGTTGACGCGTTTGTAACGACCGGGTTCGAGAGGATCCGTTGTTTGAAGGTTTCATTCTGGGTTCCCAGCACATGCGTATCATGGAGAACGACGACCTGATCTTTATTAAACCCGAGTTTCTTGTTTTGAATAAACGACAATTGACGCTGCACTGTGATCGTGCCGATGATCAGGAAAATGGAGATAACGAATTGAAAAACAACGAGCGCGCTGCGGATAAACCCGCTCTTCATACCAAGAGACACCTTGCCTTTGAGAACGTTTACTGGTTTGAATGCTGAAAGAAAAACGGAAGGATAACCGCCGGCCAGAAGCCCGACCGTCAGCGCTGCGGCAAACAGCGTCACGAGGAAGTAAGCATTCCCGAATGGAATTTCCAGTTGCCTGCCTGCGAGAAGATTAAACCCAGGAAGTGCGAGAACGACGATGGCAAGACTCAGCAGAAAAGCGAAAACGCTGAGCATGATCGATTCGGTAAGAAATTGCCGTACGAGGTGCGACCGGAGTGACCCCAGCGCCTTACGCACGCCGACTTCCTTAGCACGGTTGGATGAACGCGCAGTCGACAGGTTCATAAAATTGATACACGCAATGCCAAGGATAAAGAGCGCAATGGCTGAGAACAGGTACACGTATGTGATGTCGCCGTTAGGACCAAGTTCTCCGGTCAGATCCGAATGGAGGTGGATGTCGGTCACCGGCATCAACGAAAACTCAAATTTGTTTCCTCCCTGGCGAAAGGTTCCCATATCGAATTCGCTTCCAAAAACAGCCTGCACCTGTGGCCCGACGTATGTATCAACCATTTTTGGAAATTTCGCTTCGAGTTCTTTGACAGACGCCCCATCTCTTAGCAGCACATACGTATTAAAATTACTGCTGAGCCAGTTGTCTGTCTTGCTTTCATCAAAACCCTCCAGCGATAGAATGAAGTCGTAGTTGAAATGGGTGGCATCAGGAAGGTCGGCAAAGACACCGGCAATTTTATACGTCTGATCATTATCGAGGATCAACGTTTGCCCTACCGCTTCACCATGCTGAAAATATTTTTCGGCACGGCTTGCACTGATCAGCAGCGAATTTGGTTCCTTTAGTGCTGTCTCCGGATTTCCCGAAACCAGGGGCAGCGGGAATACCTTCAGGATGGTAGGATCCGCGTAAATTACCCGGTTCTCCTTGATGTTTTCCGTTGCCTGCTCAGCACGGACGAGGTGAGAGCCCCACGATCGAAACCGTACCGCGGATTCTACCTCGGGAAAATCGCGCATCATTGCGCCCGCAACAGGAGCGGGTGAAACTGCGAGCCGGTGATGATTCCCGTTAAACAGGATCTCCGAGTTCATCCGATAGATGCGGTCGGCGTTCTGAAAATGTTTATCGTATGAAAGTTCGTGCGTAACATATAACGTAATCACAAGACAAGACGCGATCCCGATCGCAAGTCCCAGAATGTTGATGAACGTATAAAACCGGTGTTTCGCCAGGTTACGGAACGCGATGGTAAGATAATTTCTAAGCATAATGCGGGTTTTGTGATTTTCCTGCTGCAATGTTTGCATTTGTGTACGACGCAAGCCGCCCGTGTGCCCAAACGTTCTCAGTACCTCGTGGTATGCGTCGATGAAACGGGTATCGGATGACAAGCTCGCCTCAACAGCCGAACAAATGTGGTCGACAACCTCGTCGCGGAATCCGTCCAGCACAATGCCACGGTAGGTGAGATCGCGGATGATGTAATCGATATGTTCGTTCGTGAGCTTTTCCATTGTCAGGCGACGTCGACGCGGAGCACGACAGACATTGTCCGGATAAAATCAATGAATTCTGAAACACGGTCACGACTGACAGCCTTGCCTTCGGAAGTCAGCGTATAGTATTTTCGAATGCGTCTGCCGATCTGAACAACTTCGGTCCTGACCAGATTTTCACTCTCCATACGATGCAGCGTGGGATAGAGCGCTCCTTCGGTAAGCACGATCTTTCCATCAGACAACTCCTTTACAAGTTGCGTGATTTCGTATCCGTACATCCTGCCATTGTCGCGGAGCACCTTGAGTACGATCATTTGAAGCGTACCCTTTAAAAGTTCGGGGGAATGCATAAATCCCTAATACATAATTTTCTTAGGTATAAGACGCAGTCCCTGGCGGAAGGTTGCAGATCGGTAAAAAACTTTTTGGCTATAACCCTGTTTATTTCGTGTTGAAACTCAATTTGTTGTTTTACGTTTCTTCCGGTATAACCACTACATGTTATGACTATTCATCAAAGACATCGGATCCTCGAGTCGCTGGATTCAATGGACCTGGCTCAGATGGAAAAAGTGCTACAGTACATCAAAGGTGTGCTGTCCGAGCCAGTGCGCGAAAGTGCCGAAGAAAGGCAAAGGAGAGAAGCCATGCGGCAGATCCGCGAGGCGTTAATTGATAAGCAGGCGCGCGGATTCTAGGCGACCGCAAGACGCCATTTCGCGGTGCAATTCGTCAGTTGTGCCTGACATAGTTTTCCCACTTCTCAAGCACCGCCGTCATATCTTCCGGTAATTCGGAGTCGAATTCCATACGCTTTTTCGATACCGGATGCACAAAGCCCAACGTCTTGGCATGAAGCGCCTGGCGTGGCAATACCTTGAAGCAATTGTCAACAAATTGTTTGTATTTGGAAAACGTGGTCCCCTTGATAATCTGGTCGCCACCGTACATGGCGTCATTGAACAACGGATGTCCAAGGTGTTTCATGTGAGCACGGATCTGGTGGGTACGACCTGTTTCCAGTCGGCAGGCAACAAGCGCCACGTACCTGTAATCCTGCAGCGTGGTATAATGCGTGACTGCCCTGCGACCCATATCGCCCGATGGAAACGCGACGGTAATACGACGGTCTTTCGGACTGCGACCCACCGGTACGTCGATCGTTCCCGATAGCGGTTCCGGAACACCCCAGACCAGCGCCCAGTAAGTCCGCTCTATTGTATGATCGAAAAACTGCTTTGCAAGACCTGTAATTGCAGCTTCGTTTTTTGCTATGACAAGCAGGCCCGACGTGTCTTTGTCGATCCGATGAACGAGACCGGGCCGTCCTTCGTTTCCCGGCATTTCAGGGAGGTTTCTGAAATGAAATGCTAGCGCATTAACCAATGTACCAGACCAGTTCTGATATGCCGGGTGAACCACCATTCCGGCCGGTTTATTTACGATGAGTAAATGCTCGTCTTCAAAGACGATATTCAGCGGAATATTTTCAGGTACAACATCGGTATCACGTGGTGGTTCAGGAAATGCAACGGTAATCACGTCGTGGGGATGCACGCGGTAATTAGGCTTGATCGTTTTTTCGTTTACTTTCACAAACCCCTCATGAATGCCGCCCTGAATTTTAGTCCGGGTGACATTTGGAAGACGATCCATCAAAAACTTGTCGATTCTGACGAGACTTTGCTTCGCGTCTGCTACGATACGATGGTGTTCGAACAACTCATCATCCTGTTCATCCTCGCCATTCACTTTTTGATCGTTCATTTTTGACGCGGTCGTTTTTTCTTGCGTTTAAACTGATATTCATTCAGGATTGCGGCCTGATTCAAAAGCCTCCTGACAGGTTCCTCGAACTCCTCCAATTCGGCTACGCTGTGAAAGACGCGTGATCGGGCCTGTTTTCTGCCGTTAGCATCGAGCAGACGCGATTCGTCGTCGAGGTGATGCCCCTTGGTGAATGCCAGATCGACTCCGTCTTTCTTCGGCGCAAGATAGCAAAGGTGCCCATAGAACAAGAAAAACGGTACTGTGTGACTCATTTTCTCCTGCGTATGCGGACCGAGATCCAATATCCACGAACGGAGGATCGTCATGATTTCGCGTTGCGGGGACTGTTGCGATGATATGAAGCTTTGAACGGTCATTTGTCATTGATTTTTCCCCTATTAATTTACAACCGGTAGGGAAAAAACAATCTGACTTTTGCCAGTGTTATTTGTGAAATGCAACCGCTATGGCACAGACCAGACTCGGCAACGAAGTAGTGTTTACGAACGGGGACCTGCCCCGTACCGGAACTATTGCCCCGCCTTTTACGCTTACCGGAACCGACCTTAAAGACATCTCGCTTTCGGATCTTACCGATGGAAAGCTTATCCTGAACACGTTTCCCAGCATTGACACCGGAGTATGCGCAGCCTCAGTACGCGAGTTCAACCGTAGGATATCCGCGCGCCCGGGTATTGTGGTGTTGTGCATTTCGAGTGATCTTCCGTTCGCACACAGCCGGTTTTGTGACGCCTGGAACACCCGCGACGTCTTGCTGCTTTCCGATTTCCGCTATCGCGAGTTTGGAGAGATGTATGGTCTCAGGCTGCTCAACGGTCCATTTGCCGGCCTCCTGTCGCGGGCTGTGATTGTAGTCGACGCCGACAAACGTGTGAGCTATACGCAGCTAGTGCCCTCGATTGACATTGAGCCGGACTATGAAAGCGTGTTTCACCACCTTACTCCCTAACAAAGCCATCGGGGGTGTGACATGCGCATGAGCCAAAATTGATTCTGCATTCCGGGCGTTGAGCTGAAATGCACTATTCGTCCGCGGACTAAGGAGCGCTTCGTACATGTAAGGCTGGACGCATTTGTGCGTAAAAATGCTATTGCTTGTCTTCGGTAACTATTTTAGCTTTACATAAATCAAAACCTAACCTATGAATACTACTTATGCCGGATTCTGGCTGCGATTTGTGGCCTACATCATTGATGCGATCATCATTTACATTGTTCAGTCGTTTGTTTTTATCCCGATATTCGCGGCATTCGGTCTTTCCTTCGCATCCCAGCTCGACGGTGCGGAGAGCATGACAGATGCAGAAGCTGTGGGCATGGTGGCCTCGATGATGGGTATGGCAGGTGCAACCGCACTCCTTGGCATCGCGATCAGCGTCGCCTATTATTCGGTAATGGAAGCATCCAAATTTCAGGGAACCGTTGGAAAGATTGCGCTCGGCCTAATCGTTACCGATATGGAAGGAAACAAACTCCCCATCGGAAAGGCTATCGTCAGAAATCTTTGTAAGATCCTTTCCAGTCTGATCCTCCTGATTGGTTACATCATGGCCGGTTTCACTGAGAAGAAACAGGGCTTGCACGATATCATCGCTGGCACCCTCGTTGTAAAGAAGTCATCAGCTGTAGCGCAGATCTAACGTTTCAATTTTCGCTGAAGACAAGCGAACGGATGCGGGAAGCCAACCAAGGATTTCTCCGTCAGCCTCAATTCTCACAGGTCCATCTGACGAAAGGTGGACCTGTTTTGTTTTCCGGTAAGCCACTTTCGGTTGTTTAACAAACTTGCCCTGCTTTAGCGGCAGACTCTGCATGATGAAATCGAGAACACTCACATCCCCGCAGGCGAATACATTAAATTGCGCGTCGTCGAGTAGCGCCTCCGGAGCAACACAGAGCCCATTGCCATAGTATCTGCCATTTGCGATGGCAAATGTCCGCATGGGTGAATCCCACTGCCAGTCCTCGGCCCGTGCATGCAACATCACCGGCTTGTAGGTGAAAAACGTCGAAATGATCGCCTGATAGTAGCTGATGGCCGAACCGAATGCACGTCCACTTGATGTCACCCTGGTAACTACTTCCGGTCCCATACCAACGTCTGCAACGTTGACAAAGTACCGGTGACCTGCGGGCTTATCTCCCGCGGGAGATGGCTGATAAGTCACTTCACCTACGTCAATTGTTCGAAAACGCTTCTCAGTGAGCGCGGTTAAAATCCGGGCCGTGCTGCCTTCATCCCCGATGCTTCTGGCGAAATCATTTCCGCTTCCCAACGGCAGGATGCCAAGAACGGGGAGTTTTGTTGGCGGCTCATAATCGCGCAGCATGCCATTCACTACCTGGTGGACCGTGCCATCTCCTCCCGCTGCGAACACTACATCATAACGTTTTGCAACGGACTTCGCGCCAAGTGTGATTGCATCGTTCCGGGACTGGGTTTCAAAAACATCGCAGGGAATGACCCGCTGGAGGGATGGGAGCAGCTCGTGATAAAGGCGCGACTTAAAGAGTGAAATACCGTTGACAATAACGGCTGCTTTCACTTGCAATGTTTTTTGATCATCGCTTTCGCTTCAGTCGAACCAAGCTCATCGGCTTTGCGGAAATCAAGGCAAGCATCATACTTGTTGTTCATTTCCACCTTCACAAGGCCCCGTTGATAATAGGCTTCCGGATCCTGTGGATAGAGTTCGATGGAGGATGTGTAATCCTCGATGGCTCCGGTGTAATCTTCCTTCTCTACCCGGCTTAGCGCCCGGTTGTCATAGTACACCGGATTCAGATCGTCAAGAGAAATTGCTTTCGTGTAGTCGGTGATCGCACCATCGTGATCATCCATATTAAATTTAACGACGCCCCGCAGGTTGTACGTTTCCGCTTCTTCCGGATCGAGCTCGATCGCCTTGTTATAATCCTCAAGCGCACCTTTGAAGTCCTCTTTTCCGCTTTTTGCGAGTGCACGATTCTCATACTTTACCGGGTCCTGCGGATCAAGTCTGATAGCTTCCGTATAGTTCGCGATCGCCTCGTCGAAATTACTCAGGTTGTAAAACGCCACGCCCCGGTAGTTGTACAGTGCGGGGTCAGCCTTGTCGAGCTCAATAGCCTTGTTGAAGTCGTCGATGGCGCTGACGAACTCTCCCATTTCCGATCGCACCACGCCCCGGTTGAAGTACTTGTCGGCATCGGGGGGACCAAGTTCAAGCGCCTTAGAAAAATCAAAGAACGCGCGCTGGAGATCTTCCATGTTGTAAAGGGCCAGGCCACGGTTGGTATACGCGTCGACGAGCTTTTGATCAAATTTTATAGCCTTATTAAAGTCCAGGATGGCAGATTCGAAATCACCCAAAGCGACTTTCGCTTCTCCTCTGAGATTGTATGCTTCAGCAATTGTTGAATCACCTTCCAACGCAAAATTCAGATCTCCGATCGCGCCATAAAAGTCTTCAAGGGCAATACGCGCCTCGGCGCGGACAAGCAGTGCGCCCTTCTCACGGGGTGTCTTTTCCAGAATGGCGGAAGCATCCGAACTGGCTGCTTTAAAATTGCCATCAGCCAGTTTCTTCTTTGCTGCTGTCAACGCCGGATCCTGCGCTGCCACCGAAAAAAAGCTGCATATAAACAAAACAATAACCGTGTATTTCATGCCTGAATTTTCCTTCCCAAGTTAATCTAAAATAAAATTTCCGCTCATAATATTTTTCGTAGACCCATCCCGTATTGGGTTTACTTTAGGGAAAACGATTGCCAATATGGTACGGTATGCCTCCTTATTCTTTTTTACAGCTGCTTTTATCCTGGTGGCTACGATGAGCAATCTCCGCGCTCAGGAGAACCGCATGGACTTCGAAGATTATGATCCGCCGTCGACGCTGGTCGTACCGGAACATCACGTGACGCGGGCAAAGTATCCGTTCATCGATGTTCACAATCATCAGTTTACCATGCCCAGCCAGGACCTAACCGCATTAACGCGGATTATGGACGAATTAAACATGGCTGTAATGGTTAATCTCAGTGGACGCGGACGCGGCACAGCCGAGCACCTGGAGGGAGCTATCCGGAATATCAGGCAATCGCAGCCCAGCAGATTTATCGTCTTCACAAATATGGATTTCTCAGCCATTGATGACCCGGAGTGGCAGGGAAGAATGTTGCGTCAGCTGGAAGAGGACGTAAAAAAGGGAGCTAATGGACTGAAGATCTACAAGAGTCTCGGCATGTTTACCCAGGACAGCAAGGGGAATCGTGTTCGCATCAATGATCCGCGGATCGATCCGATATGGGCAAAATGCGGAGAGCTGGGTATACCGGTACTAATACACGCCGCAGATCCGCGTCCTTTCTGGCAACCCGTGGACGAGAAAAATGAACGCTGGCTCGAATTGAAATTGCATCCCAACCGGCGACATGACAATGATCCGGTGTCCTGGGAAACGATCATCGCGGAGCAGCACGACATATTCCGAAAGCACCCACGGACAAAATTTATCAATGCCCACCTCGGGTGGTACGGAAACGACCTCAAAAAGCTCGGTGAGTTACTGGATCGCTATCCGAATATGTACACCGAGATTGGTGCGGTGATCGCCGAACTTGGGCGCCAGCCGCGCACGGCGCGCGAGTTCATCATCAAATATCAGGATCGTGTAATGTTCGGAAAAGACTCATGGGTTCCGGAGGAATATGAAACGTACTTCCGCGTTCTTGAAACCGCTGATGAATACTTTCCTTATCACAAAAGGTACCACGCCTTCTGGAGAATGTACGGACTTGATCTCCCCGACGACGTGCTCAGGAAAGTATATTACCGGAACGCGCTAAAAGTGATTCCCAATATCGACGCATCGTTATTCCCGCGGTAGTCCGGACGGCACAACACCGCTTCGGCCAAGTGCGCCAAAACGGAAACCGAGTCCCGTCGCGAACTGGAATCTGCGATGCTCAAAGTAGATGTCGCTGCTCATCGCCGACGAGAGCCCACCCTGAAAGGTGAAGAACAGGCGATTGTTGGCCATGTTCACCCGACCAACTACAGCCGGTTCGAAAAACATTTTCGGACTCTCCCGAACAGTGAATCGTATCTGATCGTCGGAATACGCAGTGAAATCTACCATTGAAAACCGCATGACGAAAGCGACGTGCATCACCTTCTTGTTCAGACCAAAGGCAGGCTGGATGAAATAACGCTCATATTTCCCGGTAGAAGGAGCGGGCGCATCCCATCCGAGAAACTCATTCTTGCTTGATCCCTCTCCGCGGCCATACCCCGCGAATACTTCGAAACACCATAAATCATCGTTGGTAAAATATCCAATTCCCCCTTCGTAAAACAAGTGCTTATGATAATCGTCGAAATCATCGGGGTCGAATCTTTCCCGGTCGGCATATAATACGTTTGCCATCAGCCCCACATGATTACTGACAGAGACGGCAGCCTGCCCTTCGAAGCCGTTGCCCCATTGCATGCTTCCCTGCACTTCGCCTCCTTTGGTAAATAGGGGAGAGTTCCTCACATTTGGGACGTACGTCGGAGCGCATCCGAAAGCAACGAATGCCAGGAAAATTAACCTCTTCATAGGACTAAAATTATTACCAAAGATATGCAACAGCCGGCAGATATTATTAACCGCGTTATACAGGAAAGAAGATCGGTTTTTCAGAACCAGTATTCATCGGAACAGGTGCAGGACGCCGTAATCGAACAGATGCTCGAGAACGCGAACTGGGCCCCTACGCATAAGCTCACCGAACCGTGGAGGTTCATTGTATTTACAGGATCCGGCATCGATCAGCTCGCAAAAGAGCAGTCTGAATTGTACTGGCGCGTTACCACGGCTGATGGATCGTTCAAGCAAAACCGCTACGACAACCTGCTAAACAAACCTGCGTTATCATCGCATATCATTGCTGTTGCCATGAAGCGTGATGCAAACAAAAGTGTTCCGGAAATAGAAGAGCTTGGTGCCGTGTTCTGCGCTATACAGAATATGCTGCTTACCGCAGCGGCGTATGGCGTTGGCGCTTACCTCAGCACCGGCGGGATTACCTATTTTGAGGAATCCAAAACGCTCTTCGACCTTGGTCCAGATGACCGGCTCATCGGTTTCATTCACGTCGGCGTACCTGCCGGAGAGCTTCCACCGGGAAAACGCAAGCCGGCATCGGACAAGGTTAACTGGGTAAGGTAACTCCGCCGTCGCTAGTTGCTGACGGTGATCACACCCACGCCGGCGACCTTCCCCTGTTGAACGACGATTCAGGTTTTGGTCACGGCACCAAAGTTCGAAT
>CBKWFZ010000045.1:0-10653 GCA_966673785.1 uncultured bacterium | reverse complement strand
GAAATCACACCTTGTTTTACGCATGAAAACTGTGCGGAAGCAAATGTGTAGTCATGAAATAATAAGAGCGCGGACGGCGAAAACACATTCCTTTATAATTGCGATACTCGTGTTCTTGTCGTCGTCCTGTAGTTTTCAGAAGCAGCGGATCTTTAACGAAAGACAAAATCAGATCTCGCTATTGCTTGACAGCAGCATCACGACACGCGTTTCTCTTTCGGCATCCGCAACGGTCAGGCAATTTTATTCCGCACGCGCATGGCAGCCAGCCTGGACGACGGAACAAACGCTAAATGCACAAGGTGAAGAACTGTTGCTCATCTTAAACACGTGTGACCAGTTCGGACTGTTTCCCGGTGATTATCCGCTTTTATTTCTGAATAGCAGCACAGCGCAGCCACTGGATGCAGCCGCCGCTGCGCACGTCGACGTAGTGCTTACGGATTGTTACTTTATGCTCGCGCATCAACTACGGAACGGAACGTTGGATCGGCGAACCCTCCAGCAATTCACCTTTACGGAAATTGATACGCTTTTATTGACTTCGCTTAATCGGGCGCTCGACACCGGATCGATCGCGGACCAGCTCGCGAGTCATGAACCGCATCATCCGTGCTACGCAGCGCTGAAGACCAGCCTTCAGGAAAGACTGGCCGCACTTGGAGGTGGTGACGACAACCCCTGTTTACACGATGATATCCTTACTCTTCAGGTGAACCTTGAGCGTTGGCGATGGGAATTTCGTGCACTACCGGAGCGTCACATTTACATCAATATTCCTTCTTATACCTTATACTTCTTCGCTGGTGACTCGCTCATTTTCAAATCGCGGGTGATCGTAGGGGCGCCGGAAAGCCCCACACCATTCATCCAAAGCGAAATAAACTGCCTGACAGTCGTTCCGTACGAGAGTGCACCCACGATCTGGCAGAATTCACATCAAATAGCCGGGCCACCTGTCAGCGACTGGAAACCGTACAACAGAAATGCGTTCTGGCAGCCACTCTCCGAATTTCCGAACAAGCCTTCGACTGAACTCTGTTTAATTCCGGAAGACCCCTGCCGCGCGGACCTCCACGCGTGCGAATCAAAAAATGCCTTTGAGGATACGGTCAAAGCTGTCAGTGGCGGATGCGTCCGTGTGGAACACGCGACGGAACTTGCCCGGCTCCTTCTCACCGATAACTGCATGGAAGACCAGTTCACACTTGAAAACGCGCTTAGCTTGCGAAACAAAGATGAATTCAGGTTGCGCGCTCCTGTTCCTGTGATGATTACGTACTGTACATTTGATTGCGACACTGTCTGGGCGGACGTGTATGGTCTTGACCGGGCGCTGCGTATGGCCGTCGAAAATCCTGCGTTCACGCTCGATGAATTCACACAGGCTACTTCGCCATCTTCTCCAACTTCGGCCGGTCAATGATCCTGATTCCCTCAGGCGTGAGGTCAATCAGGTTTTCGTCCTTGAAATCAGCCAGCGTTCTGTTGAGCGATTCCGTCGCCGTTCCGATAAGGCTTGAGATGTCGCGGCGGCTCACGCTTACGATCGCCTTCCTGGATGGCAGGGTGTACTGATCCATAATGGTAAGTAACGCTCCAGCTACCCGTTGCCGGACCGACTGGTAGGCAAGATTGAGCAACCGGTTTTCCGTTTCGATGAGGTTATTGGAAAGGAGCTTGATGAATTTTCGTGCAATGTCGCGACTCGAATAAATCAGGCTGACAAAATCCTGCTTCGGTATCAAGGCCACTTCTGTGTCCTCGATAACAGCTGCGCATTCGTTGTAGGGGATATCTTCAAGTAATGGTGCGTATCCTACAAAATCACCGCTGTGAAACATCCCGGTGATCAGCTCCTTGCCTTCGGGATTGCTCTTGTATGTTTTAACCTGACCTTTCACGATAAAGAAAAGCTCATAGGGTGTCTGACCTTCCATAAAAAGGAAGTCTTTTTTGCGGTATGCCCGAACCGGCCGGTTCTCGGACAAACGATGAAACTCCTTTAGCTCACGCGCCTTTCGGAAAAAATTGTTGACGTCCTGTAAATCGTTGTTGAAGGTAGCACGTAATAGTGCATTCTTTTTGAGACGGACCTCCACTACTTTCAGCAGTTCATGTCCGTCGAATGGCTTGGTCACATAGTCGTCGGCGCCCAGGTTCATACCATGCCGGATGTCGGCTTTATCCGATTTGGCCGTCAGGAACACGAATGGAATCGCAGCGGTATCCGGGTCCTTATGCAGGATATGGAAGACGCTGTAACCATCGAGGTCGGGCATCATGATATCGCAAAGGATCAGGTCCGGATGATGTTCCTGTGCCAGCTGTACACCCGTCTTTCCTTCCGGAGCGCTCATTACCTGGTAATGTGCCAGCTTCAGTATTCCGGCGATGTTCTCGGCCATTTCGTGATTGTCTTCTATAAGCAGGATCTTTTCAGGCATATACTTCTTTTTTTGAAGTGATCTTATCATTTGGAACAGCAAGCGGGATCGTGACTGTGAACGTGCTGCCGGAATTTATCCTGCTGCTGAACGAAACATGCCCTTTCAAAAGTCGGACATATTTACGCACAAGGTTCAGTCCCAGTCCCGTTCCCTGAATATTGATGGCGTTATGGGCGCGGAAGAAGCGTTTGAAGATATGCTTCTGCTCCTTCTCAGGAATGCCCATGCCATTATCCGCGACCTGGATACGAAGACTGCCGTCGCGAATCATGGCCCTGACAGTTATCGTGCCATCCGGCATCGTGTATTTGATCGCGTTCGAAAGCAAATTACTCAGGATGTTCGCCAGTAGCGTACGATCCAGCATAACGGAATCATCAGGACCATCGAAGGCTACATCAATGATCTGGTCCTTCTTCTTAATCGCCTCCATCTCTTCCCTGAGTTCGTCGAGAAACGACGCGATCGCGAATTCGGAATAAACTACCCGCACCTGCCCTTCTTCAAGTTTTCCAAGACTCAGAAAGTCATCGAGCAACTCAGTCAGGCTGTTTACAGATCTTTTTATCCTGTTTAAATGCGTAAGTTTATGGGTCACTTCACCCTCGCCGCGATAATTTTCAAGCAGGTATACCGATGAAAGTATCGTGCTCAGGGGCGTGCGGAATTCGTGTGAGACGCTTGTTACGAAACGGGATTTCAGCACATTCAGCTGCTTTTCTTTTTCGAGTGAACGGAGCAGATCCTCTTCAAATTTTTTGTGCCGTGATATGTTCCTGACCACGATCAGAATCTCCTGGATCAAACCTCCGACCGCGGCAAACGGCGTGGCTACCACTTCATAAAATGCGCGTCCGATGTTAACCTCAAACTGGACATTCCTGCCTTCGAACACCGGCCTCAGCTTCACTTCCGCATCCCGTATCAACGCGCCGGCTACATCGGGACAGGGTACGTCCTGTATGCCAACCCTTGGGGCGCTGTTTGCCAGCTCCTTGCCTTCGACAAAAACATATCTCAGTTCTTTGTCAAGGACGCCAATAATACCGTCCGGAAAGTTGTTGGCGACGGCTTTGTACATCAATTGCGATTTCCTCAGTCGCTCCTCCATTACCTTCCGCTCCTCGATCTCGCGAACAAGTTCCTGGTTGGTGATCTCCAGTTCGGAAGTTCTGTACCTGACTTGTTCTTCCAGCCGGAGATTGTAACGTTGCATCTCTTCATACTGCGCTGCAATTTTGGCCTCTTGTTCTTTGCGCCGCGTGATGTCCGTGATAAAAGCAATGACGAAGAGTTCGTTGCTATCGTGATAACTGCTCAGGCTGACTTCCACCGGTACCTCAGTCTGGTCCTTGCGCAGCGCAAAAACTTCCTTACCCATTCCGATCTGGCGAGTCACGGGATGTTGCATAAACGCACTCCGGCGCTGCGCGTGATTTGATCGGAATCGTTCGGGAACCAGCTTTTCGACATCCAGTTGAAACAGCTCTGTCTGGCTGTAACCGAGAATTTTTTCAGCGCCGGGGTTTCCGAGAATTACTTTGCCG
This sequence comes from uncultured bacterium, assembly GCA_966673785.1. Taxonomy (GTDB): domain Bacteria; phylum Bacteroidota; class Bacteroidia; order Cytophagales; family Cyclobacteriaceae; genus Ohtaekwangia. The sequence goes on along the minus strand of CBKWFZ010000045.1, from coordinate 6,656 downwards.
TTGCTGCCGACAAGCAGGATCGCCTCTGAAACATTTTCAAAAAGCGCGGCGAGCTGTTTCTTATATTTTTGTTCACGCTGGTGCAGGCTCTGAAAGCGGATCGTGAAGACAACGCCGCACCACACTGTGAAAACAGAGAATATGCGGTTGATCAACGCCCCAGTACTATGTTCCGGACCAAAGTAGTAGCCGACCGCCATTGCGACTGTTGCTATCACCCCGATTGCAGATAGATAACGGTAGTGTCGTAACAACCACAATCCGAAAAATGCCAGCAGGATGTAGTACACGGATCCATGAACGAGATCCGTCTTCGACTGAGCTACACAGATTCCGGCCATGATTAGAACTCCGGCGAGAAATAAATAGATTGCCCTTCGGTCCGGCTTCATATTTGATTACTCAAGTCATCCAATGTAACGGGTACCGCAAGGTTTAGGCATGACTGATGTCAACCCGATCCGGGATATTGATCATGCAACAGGCGGGATTCAACAATAGATCCCGGTCAGTAAAGGTGACGCGGTAGTGCCCAAAGATTTCGTTCGGAAGTGCATGAGGCCTGTGGCCGGGATCACAAAAATTAAATAGCTTTAAACTATGTGTGAATCGCAAGACTTCTCAAAACTGCCTCGCCGCGGCCTTAAATAGCTACTATGACTACTATCATATTGTGGGAAACGAAGATCATGGTTTGGCCTGGAATTTCATTTTAGGTTTAGTTGACAGGCATATGAGCGTAACCCTGAAAGAAAAGGAAAAGCACACAACTCCCCGTAAACAGGATGGGGCCGGGTATTTTCAACGCAATGCGGTTCAGCTTGTCAAGGGCGGAAAAGACTATTTCAACCGCCTTGAGTCCCTGATCGACCAGGCTCAGCAAAGCATCTTTCTCCAGACATACATTTTTGAAGCGGATGAGACCGGCCAGCGTATCGCGGGTGCACTCATCCGGGCAGCAGGCAGAAATGTGAAAGTTGCCGTTCTGCTCGACGGATACGCTTCCCAACATTTACCAGCATGGCTCACAGAATCACTCAGAAACGCAGGGGTACGGTTAGACTGGTTTCAACCGCTTCTCAAGAGTAAAAAATTCTACTTCGGGCGTCGGTTGCACCATAAGGTAGTGGTTGTGGATTCCAGTAAGGCCCTCGTGGGCGGCATCAATATCAGCGACCGATACAACGATACCGATACACACCGCGCGTGGCTGGACTGGGCTGTTCACGTTGAAGGTGACGCTGCACCGTTAATTCAGCGAATCTGCCAACGCCGCAGCAAGATCTTGTGGAGCGGTAAGAAGAATGCGGTTTCAATACCTCAGCCTGACCCGGGCCACGCTGCTTCTTCGAAGGTGAGAGTACGGATAAATGACTGGGTCAACCGAAAGATGCAGGTCTGGAACAGCTATATGGAAATGTTCCGTAAGGCGAAGTCGCACATCGTTATCATGTCGCCATACTTCATGCCCGGTTATGCGTTTCGCAAGAAGATAAGCGAAGCAGCGAAACGCGGAGTCGACGTGAGCGTCATACTTGGAAGCAAATCCGACGTAACGATTGCCCGCTACGCTGAACAATACTTGTATCCCTGGCTCCTGCGGAACAACATCACCATTTACGAGTACCAGCAGAATGTGCTTCACGGAAAGCTCGCTACATACGACAACAAATGGGTGACCGTTGGATCGTACAACATCAACAACATAAGTGCGTATGCCAGCGTCGAATTAAACGTGGACGTCGCCGATGCTGAGTTTGCTTCCGGTGTTCAATCCGAACTTCGGCGCATTATGCGAGACGACTGTGTGAAAATTACCCTTTCACATTATGAAAAACGCGCAAGCCTGTTCCACCGTTTTCTTCAGCGCTCGGCCTACGACATCATACGGATATTGTTTTTCGTCTTCACTTTCTACTTCCGTCAGCGCGACTAGGACCGGGAGTAAAAATCCTCTTTCCCATTCTTTTAACGGTCTCGGTAGTCCATCCCGCGAAACGACCGCGTTGCATCACAAGCATATTCTGATCGGGATAGTTTACAAAATAATGAAAGACGAAACGGTTATCAGGATTCTCCCATCCTTTCATTTGTCCGAATTTAAGATCATTATAAACCAACGTATCCGACCATTGCTCCACAACGAAGTATCCCTGTGAAAACCGGTGCAGTGCAGAGACCGTCTCCGGATATTCGGACTGAGACAACAATTCTTCCCGGATGGGCACAGTCCGGAAGTTGGTTGCGTTTTCCTGATCGAAAACCGACACGTGCCCAATTTTGTAACTGTCATCGGAGCCAACTGCTACAAACCACAACCACGAATTCAACGGAGTGGGTGTAACAAGCATGCGCGATACCCTGGTTCCATCGCTGGCCAGCGCGGCGTTCACCTTTTCGACGACAACGGACTTATTATAGATTCCATATCCGAGGTACATTATACTGCAGGCGATTCCGGCTATCGCCCATGCTTTCCTCACGTGAGGACTGGTCGCAAACAGCAGCGCCACAACAGCTGCCAGTGACCAGACGGTAAAGAAAGGATCGGCGACATACAGCGTGTTGAAGGAATATTTGTGATCGTGAAAAGGTTCAAAAAAGCCGACACCGTAGGCGTTGAAAGAATCAATGAAAATATGAGTCAGCAGCTGAATGAAAAAGAAACGCGCCCAAAACCAGAACCCCAGACCCGGGCGTACTTTACGGGCAAACAGGGTAAGTACGCCTCCGGCTACAAGAATAAAGAAAAGCGAATGTGTGATGCCGCGGTGCACCATCAGATTTTCGGCAGGATGCAACCACAACGCGGCGACCACGTCGATATCCGGGAGATATTGAACAGCTGCACCAATCAACATCGCTCTGCGGCCAAGTTGTTTCCCGCCGGCGACCTCGCCGACAACGGCACCCAGGACGATGTGCGTGAAGGAATCCATACGGGAAAATTACTGGAAACTTGTCATTCCGACGCGATGTGTTGTTAAAAAGTAAAGCCGGGCAAACCCGGCCTTACACACTACAATGAGGCAACCACCGGAAGATCCTTCGGTTAGTGGCGGATTTGCCGGCTGCCTATGGTCAAGAAAGGTATTGAAAACGATTTAGCCGCACCAATGATCAGCCGCGCCGAAACAGAGAACTATCGTCATCAATGGCGCCGTCAATGATTCGCTATTTGAACCCAAACAGGCATGATGATCCTAATTCGGACTTTCGGTGATATCAATCACTGAGTTTTTTTTCGAATCGGGATACCTTGATTCTCTCACCAACGGATCGGGTGATTTCACGCTACAATTTTCGTTCAACCTCAGACGTCAAAACTATGAAAACGATTTTAGTGCCTACCGATTTTTCCACGTATGGAACGAATGCCATCGAAGCTGCAGCGTCGCTTGCAGAGAAGACGCACGCCAGAATCCTTCTGCATCACAATGTGCCGACCCTAGTAGCGTATGCGAATATGCCCCAGGAGCAGCACGCAAGCTACCCTGAGATTCAAACCAAAACGATCACGAGTGACAACCGCCTCAATGAACTACGGGCGGACCATCGTATGCGTCACCTCAACGTTTCCAAAATCGTTACGCAGGGAATCACATACGAATCAATAATTGAACAAGCAATCAAGAACGACGCGGATCTGATCGTGATCGGATCGCATGGCAACGAACAGTTCGATAAATTTTTTATCGGATCGAATATCCAGAAGGTAATGAGAGAGGCCACCTGCCCTGTGATGACGATAAACGGCGACTGCTCCGCGTGCACATGGTCGAACGTCGTCGTACCGCTTTCCCTTGACGAGGATATCTTCAGACCCTTTAACAAGATTCGCGAAATAATTATCGAGCTTGGTGCCACGGTACACCTACTTTTCGTGAATACGCCACAGGGTTTCAAAAATGAAAAAGCGATCCGGTCTCAAATGAAAACATTCATGGACACCTATCCGGATATGCGATTTGAAACCGCTATTTACAACAACCGTGACCTGGAAACCGGAATTCTCGAGTACTGCCGGGATATACACGCCGACTGGATCGCCATGGTAACGCATAATCGTAAACACAAGGACAAATACCTCATTGGTGTCGCAGAAACGGTAGCATTCCGGTCGAGCATCCCATTGCTCACGGTGACTCTGGAATACTGGGGACAGCTTCCCGACTGAACACATGACTAACATCATAAAAAGGCCACGACCGTCCTCATTTCTTTTCTGATAAACGGAGATTAATATGCAGGAAAGACAATCCTTTTACTTGTATGAGCTTTCCTGAAAAGATAATTGAGCGAACTGATTTACGAACAGTGGTTCAAAAAGCGGCATACGCGCTGAAGGAAGAAGGATTTGCGCTTGTCACAGAACTAAAACTGGGGCCGGGAACACCTGAAGGAAGCGCTTCGGGCGCCCAAAAAAGTTCAATACTGCTGGCTTGCAACCCGGTTCTCGCTTACAAAGCAATCAGTCTCGACTCGCGCTCCGGCGTGCTGCTCACCAGCCGGATTGCGCTTCGGGAGCATGACAACGGTGACGTCTCGGTGTCGACGTTCAATCCGCTGGAGTGCATGGACGAAAACATGGCGACTTCTCCTTTAGAAGAAGTATCTGTTGAAGTAACGCTGCATCTGCGTCGCGCGGTGGAGCGCCTTCAATTACGGGAGACCGAATAAGCGATTCTCCGGACCTGCGAACGCCTCACTGGCAACACACATCTAATCAATTTGCATCATGATCCACACATCGGTAAGTACATTGCCTTTGGCGTCACTCGCGGAGCTGCTGGCAGCGAAAATGTGGCCGTTGCGAAAAACTCATGCGACGGTGATCGCGTCAACACCGGCGTCGGTCTTTCTTGCAAAAGAACTGGCGGGTCATCTTGGTGTTGCCTGGGACACGCAGTACTGCAAAGCCGTCGAACATCCTGCCGACTCCCATCTTACGATAGGATCCATCACATCGGATAATGTTCTTATTCACGACAACGCCGCCAGGCTTCCCCAGAATTTTATTGAGCATCAGGTACACCTGATGAAAAGAGCTGTGGCCGGGCCGGCATCGCGGGAGTCAGACATCACCGAGGGAAAAACATTTGTTATTGTTCGCGAGGAGATCATGACATCGGATGATGTACTGGCACTCGTTCAGTCCCTTCGCAAACATCGTCCCGCGCAAATACTCATCGCGACTCCGGTAATTGAAAGAGACGCGCGGCTTGAACTCGAGTCACACGCAGATGGAATCATGTATCTGTCTCACGATTCGGGGCGCAGTCGTCGCGGAAGAGCAAGAATGCATAAGCGAGAGACGATCAACGAACATCTCTCCGCAAGGTATTAATCAAAACACTCGGGTCATGAAATTACTGGTATTCACGGACATCCTTTCGAGGGAGCAAACATTTCTCACGTATGCATGCGATCTCGCCGCAAGTATAAATGGTTCGCTGCACGTACTTCATGTTGTTGACCGCCATGCGGCACATGATTCTTTGCTCGAAACTGAAAAGACGCCAGACGCGATCTGGTTTCTGGAGAAGTTCCAGCACAACGTCAGGGTTGGATACGGCATAGACCGCAGTTTCGAAATTCGCTTCGGTTCGGTCGATGAAGTCGTAATCAGTGTAGGCAGAGAAACAAGAGCCGACCTGATTATCATGAAAGCCGACAGGATCGAAGGTGCCACCCTAGTGTCAGAGACGATTTCGCGGGTTTCGCGAGCAAGTAGAGCACCTGTTCTGGTTGTCCCGGCGACCTCGGTATTCTCTCCGTTGAACAAGATTGTGCTTGCTACCAACGAATTTTCAAACGGTCTCAGCGATCTTGAAATACTCACCCCATTGCTAACCATGTTTCAGGCGCGGGTGGTCGCTGTGCACATCGTAAACCGCTTTGGAGATGAAGACAGCGAACTGGAAGAAACCAGGACTTCCGTTCGGCGACGGTCCGAATCACTGAAGGCGAAACCGGCATACCACGCCATGCATTTCGAAGAGTACCAGCACACGGATCTTATGGAAGGAATTTCAACCTTTATCGGTGAAGAAAGCGCTGCGGCGCTCGCAGTCTCTGTCGATAATAACACACTGTTTGAAAGACTCGCCGGCCGGAACCTGACACGGGAATCACCATACTGGGTGGATGTTCCGATCGTACTCATGCATGATCAACGTATTCGCACGAGCGAGAAAGGTCTGCTCGCTTGATATTGAGGATCGCCTTCGTCTCAGGGACGCAACGAAAATCTTTCTTTTTCGCCACGCACATCATAGCAATTTATCTGATGTAACAATACATTACTCTTACAAAAAACAAAAAGCAAAATTATGAACATCACAGTAAAGACCCCCGGTATGCCAAAGGTTTTGACAGACTGGTTACGTCCCGAATCGCTGTTGGGTCGGGATTTTTTTGACTTCGGAAGCGATTTCTTCGTTCCACGACTGGGTGTTACGGTTCCTTCTGTCAATATACGCGAGACAGGCAAGGAATACATTTTTGAAGTTGCCGCTCCCGGACTCGAAAGAAAGGACTTCGATCTGGAACTGGAAAACCATGTACTAAAGATCAGTGTAGAAAAGGAAGAGAAGACAGAAGACAAGGACAATGGATATTACAGAAAAGAATATTCATTCAGTTCTTTCGCACGG
>CBKWFZ010000044.1:0-10877 GCA_966673785.1 uncultured bacterium | reverse complement strand
GACAATGCATACCACCACGCCCCTGACTTCGAGATGATGTTTCCTGATGAAATTGCGAACTGGGTGCTGTTGCGCGACTTCAACAACGATGGGAAAAAGGATCTGTTTACAGGAAGTCTCTTCGGCATACGCGTATTTAAAAACGTCACCCAGGACGATGGCCTGGTATGGGAACCCGTCCTGTTCGGCTCCGGTGTCGTACAGAGCGAAGTATTGCTCACGAAGGGACTATCCGGAATGATTAACCTTCAGTTACAGTTTGACGATCTTCCGTCGATCTCCGACGCAGATGGCGACGGCGACCTTGATATATTTGCCATGGACTTCGGCGGCACCGGCCGCGTAGAGTTCCACAGGAATTATGCGATGGAACGCCATGGCGATCCCGGAAAACTAGAGTTCGAACTGGTGACCAAAGCATGGGGTGGATTTGCGGAATGTGACTGTGGTGTCTTTGCTTTTCAGAATGAAGATTGTGGATCTTCAGGGGGCAGGACAAAACATCAGGGTGGTAAGGCACTAATGGCGATCGACGCCAATGGCGATGGTAACCTTGACATGCTTTTGAGCGAGGCGGAATGCGATATTGTGAACTACCTGCCCAACGAAGGAACGACAGATAACCCGGTGTTTTTCAATTCGCAGCCGTTTCCATCCCTGCCTGCGCAATTTCCCCTGTTCCCCGCGCCTTATTATGAAGATCTCGACGGCGACGACGTTCCTGATCTTATTGTTACTCCAAATGTTTTTTCCCGAACCGATCCCGCAATTGATTTTCGCCTATCGAACTGGTTTTATAAAAATACTGGTACGCGTGCAGCTCCGGTTTTCGAGTTTGAAGGTCGCGATTTTCTGCAAGGCGGAATGATCGACGTTGGCGATAACGCGACCCCGGCCCTGATTGATGCCGACGGCGATGGTGACCTGGACATTTTTATCGGCACAAATCAGCCGCCTGCGGGAATTACCCTGTATGAAAACACAGGGTCATCTTCAGCCCCCGAGTTTACACTGCTGACATCAGATTATCTCAATTTGTCCGCGTCTGGATTTTCAAATCTGAAAATCCAGTTCGTAGACGTAAACCGCGACCAAAAAAAGGATCTGGTATTTACAGCTTCGCTCGGGGCAACGACACGCCTGTACTATATGTTGAATGAATCGGCGAGTGGCCTCGATCTGGAGGAGGCTTCCGTTCAGGAGGTCTCCTTTGCTTTTTTTGCTCAGGAAAATCTTCACCTTACCGATATCAGCGGTGACGGCCATCCGGATATTTTGCGGGGCCGGAATACGGGGGCGCTAGAGTACTGGCGCAATAACGGAGACATGACGTTTGAGTTCGGTGAATCGGAATTTCTGGGGATTGGTGCTAATCCACTTAGTGTTAATCCTGTTGCCTTTACAGCGGACCTCAATAGTGATGATCGGGCAGACCTTATTATCAGTGACCATACCGGCATCCTTCAAATCATCAGCGATTTTCGAAACAACAACGACACAGGAAATGCGCTCACAAGTATTATTCTGAACGGGCGCACCGATGATTTCTATGCTGCGCGTCTTGGTGGTCGCGTCTGGCCTGCTGTTGGCAAATTGTTCGGGTCCGCGCGGCCTGATATAATCGTAGGGACGACCACGGGCGGCCTGCGCCTGTTAAGCGCTCATGGAAGTGACGCCGATTCACCGGTCGTAAATCTTTATCCGAACCCGCTAAGTCGCGACACCCAGCTATTGAAGATGGAGTTCGATCGTACGGCCGCAATTGAGGTATTTTCAGTAACAGGCCAGCTGATACAGGAATTGAAAGAATTTCCGCCAGGAATCCACCAACTCGATTTGCAGCGTTTTGCCCAGGGCCTCTACATCGTGCGCATCTTTATCGGGAATAAAACCTTCGCCAGAAGACTCGTAGTGCGGTAAAGTTTTCATCTTTGCGCCGGAAATTTCAAGTTATGGCAAACGATGTGGCTTTTCTTTTCGATATGGACGGTGTTATTATCGACAGCAATCCGTATCACAAAATTGCGTTGCGACAGTTCTGCAAGCAACACGGCTTCGATCTGAGCGAGGAGCAACTTCGGCAACGTATCTATGGGCGGACTAACAAGGACTGGATCCCGGCCGTTTTCGGAAAAATATCCGCGGAAGCGGTTGCCCGTTACGCAGCCGAAAAGGAAAAGCTATTCCGGGAACTTTACGCGGAATCGATTCAGCCCTTGCGGGGATTACTGCCGTTTCTTCAAAATATGGAGAGTTACGGCATCAAAAGGGCCATAGCGACCTCCGCCCCGCGGGAAAATGTTGATTTTACGATTGATAAAACGGGTATAGGGCCCTTTTTCGATGTCATTCTTGATGAGAGCCATGTTGAAAAAGGAAAACCGGACCCGGATATTTATCTGAAAACCGCAGCGGCGGTGGGCTTTCCGCCGGCCAGATGCGTGGTTGTTGAAGACTCGTTGTCCGGGATTGAAGCCGGGCTGGCTGCTGGTTGCAAAGTTGTGGCCGTTTCCACAACACACAGCAGGGAAGAACTGCATGAGGCGCATCTTGTAATCCCAGATTTCGGCGGAATCGACCCTCTGGAATTGATCGACAGCGTGTTCCAATAAAGAAATCAGGCATTAATTTCAGGATGCTTTTGGATTTTTAGACCTGATTTGCCGATATTTGCAATCCCTTTTCAGGAGGGGTAATTATAAAGCAGAAGATATGGCACGAGTTTGTCAAATTACAGGAAAAAGGCCACAGGTTGGAAATAACGTTTCCCACGCGAATAACAAAACGAAGAGACGGTTTTACCCGAATCTTCAGAAGAAACGCTTTTATATTCCTGAAGAAGACAAGTGGATAACCTTAAAGATATCCGCGAAGGCAATTAAGACCATTAACAAAAATGGTATAACTGCAGTTTTGAAAGAGGCCAGAGCCAACGGAAACCTGGTATTATAAGCTAACCGCAAAGAACACGTAAATGGCAAAGAAAGGGAACAGGATTCAGGTGATCATGGAGTGCACCGAGCACAAGGCGTCCGGCATGCCTGGCATGAGCCGCTATATCACAACCAAGAATCGTAAGAACACAACGGAAAGACTGGAACTCCGGAAGTACAATCCGATACTTAAGAAGGTAACCGTCCACAAAGAAATTAAATAATCATGGCAAAGAAAGTAGTTGCTACCCTGAAGAAGACCGACGGAAAAAGCTTTGCAAAGGTAATCCGTGCGGTGAAGTCTGATAAGACGGGCGCTTATACATTCAAAGAAGAAATTGTGCCCGCCGATCTGGTGAAGGAAACGCTGGCGAAAAAATAAGCCGGAAGCACGAAGCAATCAAAAAAGGTCTCGGTATTCGAGACCTTTTTATTTTTGCATCTTGCCGTAACTGGCAGCAAAATATCAATAACCTTCAACGGGTTTTGATTAGAACCCCTTAACGCACATCATTATGTTCGGTTGGTTTTCAAAAGAAAAGAAGGAGTCCCTCGACAAGGGGCTCGAAAAGTCAAAAGAGAACTTTTTCTCCAAACTGGGTAAGGCGCTCGTTGGGAAGTCGACGGTAGACGAAGAGGTCCTGGATAATCTCGAGGAGATACTGGTGAGTTCGGACGTCGGCGTCGAAACTACTTTGAAGATCGTCGAACGAATTCAGGAAAGGGTTGCCCGCGATAAGTATATGAGCACTTCCGAACTTGACCGAATCCTCAAGGAGGAAGTTGCCGCGCTTTTATCCGAAACCAACGCCACGGACTTCGAAGATTTCGAGACTCCTGCCGATAAAAAGCCGTACGTCATCATGGTTGTAGGCGTCAACGGGGTCGGTAAGACAACGACCATCGGCAAACTTGCTGCTCAATTTAAGAAACGCGGAAAGCGCGTATTGCTTGGTGCGGCCGACACGTTCCGTGCCGCCGCCGTCGATCAGCTCAAACTCTGGGGGCAACGGGTGGACGTACCCGTAGTAGCTAAAGGAATGAACACGGATCCGTCGGCAGTCGCCTTTGACGCGGTTCGCGAAGGTGTTGAGCAAAATGCCGACATCGTAATAATCGATACGGCCGGACGATTACATACAAAAGTCAACCTGATGGCGGAGCTCTCGAAAATCAAACGCGTCATGCAAAAGGTAATCGGCGATGCCCCTCATGAAGTTCTTCTCGTTCTCGATGGAAGCACCGGTCAAAACGCTGTTATACAGGCACGCGAGTTTACCAAGGCAACCGAGGTGACATCGCTGGCTATCACCAAACTTGATGGAACTGCAAAGGGCGGCGTTGTTATTGGTATCAGTGACGAATTCAAAATCCCGGTGAAATATATTGGCGTAGGCGAGAAGGCCGATGACCTGCAGATCTTCAACCGTATGGAGTTCGTCGACTCGCTCTTCAAAAAGTAGCATTACTTCTTTTTTGATCTCTGGGGCGGCAACGGCGGATATTTCCGGAGTGGAATCCTGTACATCAGCTGATAATTGAATCCCCAGGTAGTCTCTTTGTTTGTCGTGCCGTAACCGGGAATGTCATGCGGCTCCATCTCTATGGCGTCGCCGGTTTGAAGTCCGAACTTGAACCGCGCGGTGTAGCCCATCCAGAAATTGTTGAACATGCGTACCCTTAATCCGGTTGTCAGTTCAAACCAGCGCGCAGGCATACCGTTGTTCATATATGGCGTGTCGAAACGGTTATTTGTTCCCCAGACCGGGTCAACATCGATTACGCGAAACGTTTCGTTGAAGCGGCTGCGCCCATAGCGTACACCAAGGAAGAACATGTTCCGTTCAGGATCCTTTAAAAGAAAGTTAACGTCGATACCGGCGCGCCAATATCTGCCGTCGTTTATGTAGTTGACCGAGTCACCGGCATACTTTCGCCCCGATGTTCCATACTCGAGTGTCAGGAAGTATCGGTAAAAGTCAACGTCGCCATTCACCTCCCATCCTTCGTATGAGTCGACGTATAACGTCTTGCCTATCGCAATCGCATCCGTGCCAAGCCGAACGCCTGTGGGCATATACCGGTCGCGGAAGGAAATGGTATCCTCTTGCGCTGCCACTTGGACAGGTAGCCACACCAGTGCTAATGCGATGAGCTTATTGAATCTGGAGCGTGACATTGCTTACTGGAGGGTAAAAGACCGATGTATTGGGGACTGTGGTGGGCGACGCGGTCCCGCTCACAGATAGCGATGTAACGACCTTTATTCCGGAACACGCGTTTCGGAAAAGTGTTGTACTTGGAGGTCCTGTATTATAGCTGACAGTCAGGGTTTCCTCGGTTCCGTCGGCGAAACGAATCGTGAAGACACTGCTGTTGGCGTCAAGGTTAAGAGGCAGTACCACAGAACTGGTTCTGACTCCTTCGTAATAGACTTCACTGTTGAAGTTTGTCGTGATGCTTTCAATCTCCTCAGAGGAAGCCTGGGGTGTACCTCCCGCGACCGCCCTTCTGAATCCGAGCTGCATCAGATTTGTTGGGGGACAGCGATAGACATTGACGTTTGTTTGCACGGGGTCCGTAAGCGTCGAAAAAGGAAACCCGTTGTCGTCTCTGGCAACACTCACCGAATCCAGTCCCGTAGCGTTGGCAACAACAAGGTCCGTTACGAATGTCTGAATTCCACACGGGCGATATCGCGTTTCGGTTGTCGTTGTGTACCCGACCGCCAAAGCGCCGGGCAACATTTCGTCCCCTGCGAAATCAAACTCGAAGCTCGTGTTTTCACCGTTGAGGTTAACAGGTAGATGAAGCGTTGCGGCCCGCTGGTTTTCATAGAAGATCGTAGAACCGTCCACCCGAACGGCATCAAAATCAGCGGCAACAGGACGACTCCGCTGTGCACCGGGGTTTGCCGGCAGCGTAAGCTGATTCAGGGTTATCCCGATGGTGTCGGCAGAGGGACACCGGAAAATTTCGATATTGCGCGCGGTGCCGTCCCGGCTTGGCTCACCATTAACAACCCGGACCGAGTCAAAGTCAGATTCATGTAGTTCGAGCCCGGAAAGGATATACCGCGGTCCACATTCCTCTGATACGAATTGTGCCTGCACCTTGTAGCCAAGTACAAGCTGGCGTTCTTCCGTTGGAACGCCATGCTGACTGGTGATGAAGGAGTATGTTGTCTCCGTGTTGAAATAGTCTAATGGCGCCTGGATGAAGGTTATTGTGCTATCTCTTGGAATATCCCACGTGATTTCCGCCGGATCAAGCCGGCTATTGATCGCAAACTTTCTAACCGCCAGGGAGTCGATCCGGTTTGAGCCCATCACGCGGAAATAAATGCCCATGACATTGTTGTTCAGCAGATAGCACTCAGGCTCGTCCAGGCACGAAACGCCGAAAAGCAGCAAAAAAATGAACCAAGTTGTTCTTTTCACAGTTTGCAATTGCGGCTGTAAAGATAAATCAAGCGCTGCAAGGCCAAATTCCATGCCGGTTTATTTTTAGTATTTTTGCCACCTAATCGAAGGCGTCAGCATTGAAAACAAAAGGAAACAGGAAGACAAAAGTCAACATCGTTACACTGGGCTGTTCAAAAAACCAGGTAGACTCGGAAGTGTTGTTGACGCAGCTGAGGGGCAACGGAATTGAAACGGTTCACGAAAGCTCGGGAGACGATTCAAATGTGGTCATCATCAATACCTGCGGGTTTATTGATAACGCAAAACAGGAGTCCGTGGACACTATCCTCCGGTATGTCGACGCCAAGAATGACGGAGTGGTTGACAAAGTCTACGTAACGGGATGTCTTTCACAACGCTATAAAGACGACCTGGAAAAGGAGATTCCGGAAGTTGATGCATGGTTCGGTACGCGTGATCTGTCCAGGATACTGAAGACTTTCAAGGCAAACTATAAACAGGAACTAGTCGGCGAACGCATTCTGACAAATCCGGGACACTATGCGTACCTCAAGATTTCTGAAGGTTGTGACCGACCGTGCTCATTTTGCGCAATTCCGCTGATGCGGGGCAAACATGTGTCACGACCAATTGAAGAACTGGTTCGGGAGGCGAAGAATCTTGCGCGCGGCGGCACAAAAGAACTGCTGCTCATTGCGCAGGATTCCACGTACTATGGGCTTGATCTGTACCGAAAAAGAAACCTTGCCGAATTACTGAGAAACCTGGCCGATGTCGACGGGATCGAATGGATCAGGTTGCATTACGCTTTTCCGGCAGGCTTTCCGCTCGATGTTCTGGATGTGATGGCTGAAAGGCCGAATGTCTGCAAATACCTTGATATCCCGCTTCAGCACGGTTCGACCGAAATGTTGCAACTCATGCGCCGGGGGACGACACGGGAGAAGACGCAAGCGTTGTTGGAAACGATTCGCGAGAAGGTACCCGGCATCGCCATCAGAACGACAATGATCGTCGGACATCCCGGTGAATCGGAAGCAAACTTCAGCGAGATGCTCGATTTTGTGGAGCGATCCAGATTTGAAAGGCTTGGTGTCTTCACCTATAGTCACGAGGAAAATACGCACGCGTATTCGATGGAAGACAGCATCCCTGATGATGTCAAACAGGAAAGGATGGAGCGCGTGATGGAACTTCAACAGGGGATATCACTCGAACTGAATCAAAAAAAGGTCGGCAAAAAGTTAAAAGTTCTCATGGACCGCAAGGAAGGTGGACAGTACATAGGCAGAACCGAGTATGATTCACCGGAAGTCGATAATGAAGTGCTCATCGAGAGTCCCGATGAGTATATCAGATTGGGTGATTTTGAAAATGTGTTGATTGAATCTGCCACTGAATTCGATCTCTCTGGCAAGGTCGTGAGGGACTAAATTGTTAATGTTTTGTTAACGTTATGTCCAATCACCGTTCATCCATCCGGAAAGTCGGTTCAATAACTTTGTCGATTATTTTTCCGTTATTCGACTTACGTTTCGAATGACAACTTCAAACCGGTGTTGCTTCTATGCAGCTTGAAAAAATTCCTCTCAAAGACACGCATGCGTTCGACCAGTTCTTTATTGACTATGTTGAGGAGAAGGAAACACTGCGACCGTTCTATCACCGGTTTCCCCGCACCGACCAGTTCGCCGGGCAGATTCGTGAAAAAAAATCATCGTTTCCGGCTGCGACTCGTGAACTGCTCGGCAAGTGCCTGACAAAACAATACGCCTCGCTCGAAACGTCGGAGAAAGTAAAGGCGAATATCACCGCGCTTGCCGACTCAAACACGTTCACCATTACGACAGGGCACCAGCTTAACATCTTCACGGGCCCCCTGTATTTCATCTACAAAATCGTCACCGTGATCAACACGGCCAAAAGGCTGAAGGAACAGTACCCTGAATATAACTTTGTTCCGGTGTACTGGATGGCTTCGGAGGATCATGACTATGATGAGATAAAGTCCTTTCGTTTATATGGAAAAAAATACGAATGGAAGACACGTCAAAAGGGTGCCGTAGGCAGATTTTCACCTAACGGATTGGCTACGCTGTTGGAACAGGTTCCCGGCGAAACAACGATTTTCCGGGATGCCTATACCGGTTCCGACACACTCGCCGACGCCACCCGGCATTACGTCAACGCACTTTTTCGTGAAGACGGGCTCGTCGTCATCGACCCTGACCAGGCGGAACTTAAGGGGCTATTGGCCAATGTAATCCGCGAAGATATATTCGACAATGTTAACAAGCGTTGTGTGGACAAAACCACGAAAGCGCTCGAAGACCTTGGCTATAAAACACAGGTGCATTGCCGCGACATTAACTTCTTTTACCTTGACGATCACCTTCGCGCCCGAATAGAAAAAGACGGCGACCAGTATAAAGTACTGGATACAGACCTGCGATTCAGCCGTGCGGAAATTGACAAGCTGATAGCAGAACAACCTGGGAAATTCAGTCCCAACGTCATTCTGCGACCGCTGTACCAGGAAATGATCCTTCCCAATCTCGCCTATGTCGGTGGTCCCGCCGAGGTAGTATATTGGTTACAGCTGAAACAGATTTTTGATCAGTACAATGTCCCATTTCCGATACTTCTTCCGCGCAATTTCGCTGTCGTGATTGATCACGAGATCATGCGTAAACTTGAAAAGACAGGGCTTCAGCTGAATGATATTTTTGAGGAAAAAAACTATCTTTTCAATCATTGGGTGCTGACCCATTCGCCGCGAAACCTTACGGTTGGGCTGGAGCGAAATGGCATCAGCGATATCTTTGTAAATCTCAGAACGCGCGCCGAATCGGTTGACAAGTCGCTGGCGCCCTTCATTGGTGCCGAAGGCAAACGCGCGCTGAATAGTCTTGAAAAGATAGAGCGCAAAATGCTACGGTCCGAAAAACGACTTCATGCCGATCGGCTCAAGCAGATTGAATTTGTCAAAGATGCCTTGTTTCCCAATGGAAAACTGCAGGAAAGGACCGACAATTTTCTGAACTTTCAGCAACAGCATCCTGGTTTTATCAGGATGCTCGTCGATGTGCTTGATCCGCTGGATCTGCGTTTTAATGTTCTGATGATTTAGGGGATTCGCCCTGGGTCGCATCATCGTACGGCGAAGGGCTGATACTGGACCACCCCCCGTCGACGATCAGCGTCTGACCCGTAATATGCTTCGCATCGGGCGAGACAAGAAACGCCACCGCGTTCGCCACGTCAGTCGTATCAGCCGGCCTTCCTAGCGGAGTAATCCTTGACCAGGTGCTTTTATACCCGGGGTCATTCATGGTCCGCTCGTTAAGCGTTGCCCCGGGAGCCACCGCGTTCACCGTTATCCCGAATGGCGATAGCTCAATCACCAGGGTTCGTGCAAGCATTTCCAGCGCCGCTTTGCTCATCCCATAGGCTGCAAGGTCCTTGTGTGCCTGATGACCTGTTACCGATGACATGAACAGAATACTGCCGCCATGCTTCTGCTCCTTCATAACACGGGCGGCGTGTTGTGCAAGAAAGAAGCTTCCCTGAAGGTTGACCCGCATGACATTCTGGAAATCGGCCTGCGTGTAGTCAAGGAAAGGGCCAAACAGTGTGATGCCTGCGTTGGCGATAGCAATGTCGAGCGATCCAAAAGCGCGCACCGCCTCCGCGGTCAGATGTTCAATGAAGTCATTGTCCCCGGCATCGCCGATAACGGGAATACATGTTCCGCCAGTCCGTTGAATTTCGCGCGCAGCCTCCTCGGCCAACGAACGCTCAATGTCGTTAATGATAACTTTTGCACCCCTTGCCGCGAGCGTTTTGCAAATGGAAAATCCAATTCCCTGCCCCGCTCCCGTGACTATTGCAACCTTATGCTCGAGTACTCTTTTCATGTCAGGGGGTTCTGATTCTAGTGCGAATCACGGGTGACCTCACTGCCCGATCCTCCGCGCAGGAAGTCCATGTCGGCTCCAAGGTGCGCCTGTTCTACGTGGCGTTGATAGATTGCCACATACCCACGGTCATACATTTTGTGGCGTGGCTTCCATTGACGTTTGCGTTCTTCGAGTATCGTATTATCGACATTCAACGTTAACGTCCGCGACGGTACGTCAAGTGTTATCATGTCACCGTCCTGAACCACGGCGAAATTTGCTCCCAATGCGGCTTCCGGCGATGCGTGCAGTATCACCGTCCCGAATCCCGTGCCGCTCATGCGGCCATCGGATATCCGGATCATATCGGTTATACCTTTTTCCAGCAGTTTACGTGGTATGCCCATGTTTCCGACCTCCGGCATTCCCGGATAACCTCTTGGACCGACATTCTTCAGCACCAGTACGCACGTCTCATCGACGTCAAGTGCGGGATCATCAATTCTCGCCTTATAGTCTTCAATGTCTTCAAATACAACGGCCCTACCGGTGTGCGTCATGAGGTTCTCGGACGCAGCCGAAGGTTTGATGACAGCGCCATTTTCACAAAGATTTCCTTT
>CBKWFZ010000043.1:0-10882 GCA_966673785.1 uncultured bacterium | reverse complement strand
ATTACCTTGCGTTACTGAAGATATTCGTATGAAACTGAAACAACGTTTTTCCGAGCAGGACCTGCAGCGTATTAACGCGGCTGTGAAGTCTGCCGAAGATAAAATTTCGGGAGAAGTTGTTCCCGTGATCGTTGAAAAGAGCGACGACTATTCTGCGGCGAATTATAAAGCGGGAATAATCAGTGCCGCGCTGGGGTTTGTGGCAATGATCATCCTTGATCGCTACGTGATTCCCGATACGTACACGCTGTACTACGATCCCTTGTTCATATTTGTTGTGGTGGCCGTAGTCGGCGTGGCCGGAGGAATTCTGACAAACTACGTCGACTTTCTGAAACGCCTTTTCATTTCCCGAACCTACCTTGACGCCGTTACGAGACAACGTGCTGAATCCGTCTTTCTTGAAGAAGAGGTGTTCAATACACGGCAACGTACCGGCATCATGATCTTCATTTCATTTTTTGAACACGAAGTTATTGTACTGGCAGACCGGGGAATCAATCACGTTGTCGAACAGAAAGAATGGGACAACGTTGTTGCGGGTCTGGTCGCGAAGATACGGGAAGGACAATTGACGGAAGGAATGGAGTGGGCAATAACACGCTGCGGAGAGATTCTTCTGGAGAAGGGATTTCATAAAACCGCCGATGATACAAATGAGCTGGGCGACGACCTGCGCATAAACAACTAGATTCATGCTGGCAGCGACGCTTAGGTTTAAATCATTGACGATTCGGCCCGCTCTACGGTTCGTCTGTTTGCTAGCCGTCTTCATTCTGGCAACGACGAGTCTGCGGGCACAACGACCGATACCGGAACAAGGTGGAAAATGGGTGCACGACGAGGCGGGCGTTCTTTCCCCGGCAACGGAACAGGTACTGGAAGCATTCATTCAGCGCCAGACCGACAGCACCTCAAATCAGATCGGGATTTATGTAATCAATAGCCTGGAGGGCGAAGACATCGATGACTATGCCGTACGCGTTTTCACCAAGTGGACTCCCGGGCAGAAAGAACGCGACAACGGTGTGTTGCTCCTGATTGCAATTACCGAACGGAAAGTTCGCATTGAGGTTGGCTACGGCCTTGAAGGGGCGCTTACCGATCTTGAATCCAGTCAGATCATCAGAAATGAAATCGGACCCCGGTTTCGTGCCGGAGCATATGATGATGGTGTGAAAGCGGCGGTGCTGGCCATCAACGAAGCCATCAAAGGCGAATATGTAAATGACAACCCAACGTCCAGGCGCCAACGCGGTAAACGCTCACCTATTTTTACCATACTGCTGGTTCTGGCGGTGATCATCTTTTTATCGCGGCGTGGTGGTGGCGGTGGAGGTGGGTACTGGTCTTCACGTGGCGGGTGGATCGGTCCAATGATCGGCGGAGGAGGATTTGGTTCGGGTGGAGGCGGTTCCTGGGGTAATTTCGGCGGCGGGGGAATGTCAGGCGGTGGCGGCTCAAGCGGATCATGGTAAATGCGATAACAATGAAAAGATCGATTTTCCTGTTACTCTTTCTGGTTGCCCAAACCGCGTTTGCGCAGCGGGCCGTACCCGAGTTATGGGGCCACCGCGTTCATGATGAGGCCCATGTGATCGATGCAGCGACCATTGAACGTCTTGAGGCAATGCTGGCGGCGCACGAGGATTCTACCGGGAATCAGATTGCCATTTTAATTATTCCTTCGCTCGATGGAGACAATCTGGAAAGCTATGCCCTCCGGGTTGCCAATGACGTCTGGAAACTCGGCAAGGAGGATAACGACAACGGCATACTCATTCTGGCAGTGATCGATGATCGGAAAATCAGAATTGAAGTCGGTTATGGTCTGGAGGGAGTGGTGCCGGATGCAGTGGCAAACCAGATAATACGGAACGAGATCGCCCCTGAATTCCGTGAGGGAGAGTACGGACGCGGAATGGAACGGGCTGTTGAGGCGCTCATCGCGGCCATTGGAAATGAATATACCGTGAGCGACAGCGATTCTGCGTTCGAGGCCGACCTGAGCTGGAAGGAAAGGATCCTGATCGGCGCCTTCATATTTTTTATTCTTGGAATGTTCACATTCTTCGGCCTTTTTATCCCCGGCTGTAGCGGCTGGGGCCTGTACGCCTTCCTGATCCCTTTCTACGCAGTCTTCCCCATGGTAGTGCTGGGTGTGGATGGGGCCCTCGTGTTGCTCGGCGCGTATATTATCGGATTTCCTATCCTACGCATTGCGCTCGGCAAAACCGCCTGGGGCAAGAAGTTTTCCAAATCAATCGGAACCGGAAGCCGCGGAGGAGGTGGCTGGTCGTCTGGTGGAGGCTGGTCATCCGGCTCATCGGGCTGGTCTTCCGGCGGCGGCGGATTCTCGGGCGGGGGCGGAAGCTTTGGCGGAGGTGGCAGCAGCGGAAGTTGGTGACACTACCCTTTTTGCAATTTGTTTTATCCCTTCATTGGCGCTTTTGAATAAGCACTTATCTTTGGCCTTCTTTTCAAAGCGGCACCTTTGACTGCTGCCAATTATCGTAACCACTAAACACCGTCATGAAAAGGGACAAAATCGTTTTCGATCTTATTGAAAAAGAAAAAACGCGTCAACAGGAAGGCATTGAGCTGATCGCCTCGGAGAACTTTACCTCGCTACAGGTCATGAAAGCGATGGGGTCCGTGCTTACAAACAAGTATGCGGAGGGTCTTCCCGGAAAGCGGTATTATGGCGGATGCGAGGTAGTAGACGAAATTGAACAGCTTGCTATCGACAGGGCAAAGGAATTATTCGGTGCAGAATGGGCGAACGTCCAGCCGCATTCCGGTGCGCAGGCGAATGCTGCGGTAATGCTCGCATGTCTCAAGCCCGGTGACAAAATTCTCGGATTTGACCTTTCTCACGGAGGCCACCTGACGCATGGATCACCGGTGAACTTTTCCGGGAAATTATACCAGCCTGTTTTTTATGGCGTGGAACAAGAAACGGGAACGATTGATTTTGATAAAGTAATCGAGATCGCACAGCGGGAGAAACCGAAAATGATTATTTGTGGCGCGTCTGCTTACAGCCGCGACTGGGACTACAAGAAACTTCGCGAAGCTGCGGACAGCGTCGGTGCCATGCTTCTCGCCGACATTTCACATCCTGCAGGTCTTATCGCGCGCGGATTGCTCAACGATCCGATGGAGCATTGCCACATTGTAACGACGACAACGCATAAGACACTGCGCGGTCCCCGTGGTGGTATGATCCTGGTCGGTAAGAATTTCGAAAACCCGTGGGGTCTCAAAACTCCGAAGGGCGAGTTGCGAAAAATAACATCCATTCTTGACTCCGGTGTTTTCCCGGGTACGCAAGGTGGTCCTTTGGAACATGTCATCGCAGCCAAGGCTGTTGCGTTCCAGGAAGCATTGTCTGACGAATACCTGGATTATATCGTACAAGTGAGTAAGAACGCGACCGCTATGGCGCGAACGTTCACTGACATGGGCTACAAGATCATTTCGGGTGGCACAGACAATCACCTGATGCTGATCGACCTTCGTTCGAAAAAGCTTACTGGTAAACAAGCCGAAGAGGGACTCATTCACGCCGATATTACGATCAACAAGAACATGGTTCCGTTCGATACGCAGTCGCCCATGGTTACCTCCGGAATGCGAATCGGAACACCCGCGATTACGAGCCGCGGACTTAAAGAAAAAGATGTGGTGAAGGTTGTGGAACTGATCGATGAGGCGCTGCAGAAGCCCGAAGATATGAAGCATCTTAAAGCAGTGAAGCGGAAGGTTAACCGCCTGATGGACAAGTTTCCACTTTACGCCTGAGTTACCTAGAGCCGGTTGAGTATGCCATTGGATCAGGACCCGATAGAGGACAGTTTGGAAAAGGAGATGTCGTTTCTGGAGCACCTTGAGGAGCTCCGCTGGCATATCGTCCGTTCTTTAGGAGCGGTAGTCGTGTTTACGATCTTCGCGTTTATGAGCGCGCCGTGGATTTTTGAGAATATCATCTTCGCGCCGGCCCGAGCCGATTTCGCGACCTTTCAGGCGATGTGCAGGTTTGGGCAGCTATTTGGCTCGGAGGGGCTTTGCATTGACACGATACCGTTCAAGATGCAAAACCGCCTGATGACGGGGCAGTTTTCGATGCACATCATGGCTTCGTTTGTCATCGGCCTCGTGATCGCTTTTCCGTACATAGTTTGGGAAATATGGAGATTCATCAAACCGGGATTGTACAACCGCGAGCGGCGCTATTCACGCGGCGCGGTGGCGTCAATCTCTTTCCTCTTCCTCGCCGGAATCTCGTTTGGCTATTACGTGCTTGCTCCGTTGATGGTCTATTTTCTCGCGACCTATTCGATCAGCGATTTGATCGTTAACGAGTTCGACATCACTTCGTTTGTCTCAACCATTGTGACCGTTGTGCTGGGAAGCGGTTTGCTGTTTCAACTTCCGGTGGTCATCTATTTTCTGACGAAAATGGGGATCGTGTCTCCGGCGTTTTTGCGGAAATACCGGAAACATTCGATTGTCGGGATTTTAATTATCGCGGCAATTGTTACACCTCCGGACCCCATCAGTCAAACGCTCATAGCGCTACCCCTTTATTTCCTTTTTGAAATCAGCATTGCCATTGCCGCCAGGGTTGAGCGGGCAAAACTTAAAGAGGAAGAAGAGGAGCGTTTACGCGAGGAAAAAAATTCAGCCATATGAAACCAACAATAGCCATTGGCAGCGATCACGCCGGATTCGAATACAAAGAGGGATTTCGGAAATTCCTCGAAGGCCAGGGATATCACGTTAAGGACTACGGAACTTTTACCGATGCGTCCGCCGACTATCCCGATTTCGCTCATGCTGTTGCGTTGGCCGTCGAAAAGAATGAATTCGATCTTGGTGTTCTTGTTTGCGGAAGTGCGAATGGCGTGGCTATCACGGCCAACAAACATCAGGGTATTCGCGCTGCAATCTGCTGGAACGAAGAGCTTGCAGGACTGGCACGCCAGCACAACAATGCCAATATAGTTTGTCTTCCAGCCCGTTTTATTGAATACAGCCTGGGCGAAAAGATTATCGACCGGTTCCTTACCTCATCCTTTGAGGGTGGCCGCCATGCTACGCGCGTGGGTAAAATCAGTTGTTGATCGCCCGCGATTCGACGCGTCGAAATCCTCCTTCAGACGGCACATAAAGACTGCGCAGCGCCGGTATGCGTTTTAAAAACGGGGTCATTACGCCGTTCGGGTCAATAATATAATCGGGCGGATCTTCACGAAACCCGTTGTAGACCCGGATCACGTTCTCGTAGTAATCAGGATTTTCAAAAATATGGCGGGACAAATGCCAGTTAAGAAAAGGTGTAGCCATGTGGTTGGTTGCGTAACCGTCCAGCGCGTCAGAAAGGATCACGACTTTTCGCGATGAACCGGAAGAAGGAGCCGATACGATCAGGCCACTGAACGCATCACCATCCAGATTGAAGTATCGAACGTAATAGGTTCCGCTCAACAGGCCACCGATAAATATCCACAGAGCCAGCTCAGCAAACATCTTGCGCCGTATGATAAGGAAAAAGTGCGCAACGAAAAATGCAATGCCGGGAACCATTACGATGCAGGTCTGCGGTTTAAATTCCTTTGCGTAAAAGATCTGAGCAATACTGAAGACAGTCCAGAAGAACATTGCCTGGAGTACCTGTGATTGATATTTGGTGAGCCTGCTTTCGCGATTGACCATGACAAGCGCGGCAAGCAAAAATACGAATGGAGTAAGCACAAGGGGGATGGCGTCAGTCAGGCCTACAAACGGCGTTCGTGTAAACGAAAGGTTGGTGAGATAGAAGTGCTGCCATAGTTCGCTGGCGCCGTTACCGATATAATATATCGAGATCGTTAACAGATGGGGTAGCGCAAACCCGATTAGCAGGAGAAGGAACTTTCGACCGGAGCTCCGTGTGTACATGAGCATCATGACCAATATCCCAGGCACGAACACCACGAAAGAGAAAGCGAACAACGTGGCGATGCCGGTGAACACACCCATTTTCAAGACCATCTCGAAACTTTCCTCGCGAAACTCGATCTCTTTGAACAGGCTATTCATTGCGAGCAGCATGAAGAACAGGCCCAGCAGCTCACCTGACAGAGCCAGTGCATCGAACGAGAAGGCGAATAGCAGTGCAAAGGTGAGTGACGGCACGAACGAGTTCTCCGGGAAGACTTTTTTGTCGATGTAGACGATGCCTACAAACACAGCCAGACAAAAGATCAGTATGAGCGAGAGCACGTGGCGCGCTAGAATATTGTCACCGAAGACGAACTGGATTCCGGCCTGAGCCAGGCCCGTTAACGGTGCCGTTGAGTCGATGACACCATGGTATAGAAAGAAACCGTTGAGCGCCTTTTGTCCTATGATCATGCTTTTGAGTTCGGGAAGCGTCATCGGCGGCGGGTCGATCAAAAGCGGCAGAAAGACCAGAATCTGAAGGGCGAGCAGACCGAATACTCGGTACGGATCGTTAATTCTGAAATAGCTTAACAAAACCGGTTAACTTTAATCCGTAAATTAGAATAGCTTTTTTCGAATTGCCAATCGTTAGCTGGTAATTGTTAACGGGATAAAGGATATTTGCCTTATGAGTGGAACAACCAGACAACAAAAATATGCCCGCCTGATCCAGAAGGAACTCAGCGAGATATTTCAGCGGGACAAAAAAGGCATTCTGGACAATGCGTTCATTACCCTGGCGGAAGTAAAAGTCAGCCCTGATCTCAGTGTGGCGAAGGTTTATATCAGCATGCTGCTTGAAAAGGATAAAGCGGGGATTCTGGAACGGATAAACTCGCGGAAGCGCGAAATCAGGAAGGAACTTGGCGAAAAAATTGGCAAACAGGTTCGTATTATTCCGGAATTGGTTTTCTATATTGATGAGGTTGAAGAAAATGCTCAACGAATCGAGGACATTATCAAGAACCTGAACATTCCTCCGGAAACCAAAGCCTAATCTAACAAGACGAACTTGAATCTTTCGTTCTTCATCGCCCGGCGCTATCTTATCTCGAAAAGGAAGAAGAACTTTATAAACGTCATTTCATGGCTTTCGATGACGGGAGTTGCTTTCATTACAGCGGCTCTGGTGATCGTGCTTTCGGTGTTTAATGGTCTTGAGGACCTGTTGCATTCGCTTAACAATTCATTCGATCCTGAAATCAAAATAGAAGCAGCCAAAGGAAAGTCCTTTGAAGTTCCCGACGCTCTCCTCAAAAAGATTAAGGATACGAAAGGCGTCCGTTTTACTACGGAAGTTATCGAGGACTATGCCTATCTCAGGTACCGTACTGAGAACAACAATCAGGTTGTCACGCTGAAGGGCGTGAGCGAAAACTTCATTGAGCAAAACAGAATCCCGGATGCCAACCTTGTCGAAGGGGAACTCGCGCTTGAGAAGAATGGCGTTAACTATGCGATAATTGGTAACGGTGTGAAATACAGTTTGTCCATCGCCGTCGGCGACAATATGTTCCCGCTGCAGGTGTTTTACATAAAGAACGCGCGACCGGGAGCGGATCCATCGCAGCTTTATTCAAAAATGAATATCATGGCGGGTGGTGTTTTTTCAATCGTGCAGCAGTTCGATGAGAATTATGTCATCGTGCCTCTCGACTTCGCCCGCGAGCTGCTGAACTATGGCGACCGGCGTACCGCGATCGAGATAAAGACCGACCCCGGCGCTGACGTTTTTGAGGTAGAACGCAGGCTACAGCAGACGCTGGGAGCGGAATTCAACGTACTCAACCATGAGGAGCAGCATAAGGATATCTATCGGCTTCTCAAGATCGAAAAGCTCTTCACCTTCCTGGCGTTTTCCGTGCTTCTCGGCATCGGTTCCATCAATATTTTCTTCAGCCTGATGATGCTTGCGCTTGATAAAAAGCGCGATATTTCGATACTGGCGGCCATGGGTGCAGGCGCTCGAACCATTAGGAATATATTTCTCTTCGAAGGTGGATTGATTGCTGCCACGGGGGCGTTTTCCGGGCTGCTTCTCGGCGCCGCATTTTGTCTTCTTCAGGAACGTTTCGCCTTTATTTCTATGGGTATGGAAAATGCGGTTATGGATGGCTACCCCATAAAAATGCGTATGGAAGATTTTCTGTGGACGCTTGGCGTAGTCTCGGTAATAACTTTTCTGATCGCAATACGGCCGGCCGTTCTAGCCTCCCGAACGGCATCGGTGCAACACCTGTAGACCGTCTTCCGCCTACATAAATTTGCCGTAAAAGCAGTTTAATTCATCCAATATCGTTAATTTTCGAGTTCCGGGATTCTGTAAAGTGCCGGATTTTCGATGAAAGTGTCTGCTTCCCATCCGTTCAAAATCATCTACTCGTTGTATCAGCACGAGTACCTGGGATACATTTTCGAATCTTACATTGTGCATCTTGACGACAAGGGCCGGCTGACATTCCAGCACCAGAATATTTCTTCAAAAAACGCCCGCGAATTTTCCCGCGGTCTCGACGATCGTGATTTCGAGCTGATCGAAATAATGGATTCGATGCAACAGGAAAATGTTGTCCGAAAGTTCTCTCCCAAAGCGATCAAGCCGGAAGAGTTTTTCTCCAAAACCTACGACAAGGCCAAGGGCAATGAGATGTTGCAGGAGCAGATAGAGGACTACATGGAGAAACGGAGAGCGAAAATCCTCGATAAGATCAAAGGAAAACTTCTCTTCGAAATGGGCAATGATGGTGAACCCGCATGGAGGCAAATCGAGGTTCCGGATCAACGGGCATCGATTCAGTTTCACTTCATGCGCACGGCCAACCATACGAACTACTATCCTACGATCAGCTATCAGGGCAAGAAGCTGGATCTTCCCAACTCGTCCGCGTATCTCGTATGTAAGAGTCCGGCTTGGATGGTTATGAATGGCAAGCTCTACGGATTTGAAAAACCCGTTGATGGTAAGAAGCTGATTCCATTCTTTTCGAAGAAACACGTTTTGATCCCGAAGAACGTAGAAGAAACGTATTACAACAAGTTTATCGCTCCGCTGATCGCGTCCTTTGACGACGTAGAGGCGAACGGATTCGAGATCAATAAGACGCAGTATGATCCCCATCCAGTGCTCACGCTTTCAGAACTTCATGCCGTTCACGCAAAGGCCGCCCCGACGTTATTCGGTGGTGGTCCGCAGGAAGAACAGGACTCTGAGGATCCTGGAAAGATCGTCTTTGACCTTTCATTCAAATACGGTAAACACCGGTTCAGAGGAGACAATCTTGGTCCTGTGAACGTGACGATGGAAAAGGTGGACGACAGGTATGTTTTTCATCGCGTTACCCGTCGTTCAGATGAAGAGAAAAAATTTCTGAATACGCTTCAGAAGCTTGGACTACCAACAAAAGGCTTCAGGGTTGCTGTGCCAAAATCGTGGGCCTTCTCCTGGCTCAATGAAAACCGTGTGAATTTGCTGAACCTTGGATTTGAGGTGAGTCAGCCGGAGAGCCGTGACAAGAAATACTTTGTTGGAAAGGCCGTCATCGAAGTTGAAGTAAAGGAAAA
This sequence comes from uncultured bacterium, assembly GCA_966673785.1. Lineage (GTDB taxonomy): Bacteria > Bacteroidota > Bacteroidia > Cytophagales > Cyclobacteriaceae > Ohtaekwangia. The sequence goes on along the minus strand of CBKWFZ010000043.1, from coordinate 1,333 downwards.
CCTTGACTGGTTCGACATAAATGCAAAGATCCGGTTTGGGGAATTTGAAATTCCATTCAAAGATCTGCGCAAACTGATCCTGAAAAAGAAGGTTGAGTTCAAACTTCCTAACGGAGAAATTGCGATCATTCCCGAGACGTGGCTCACAAAATACTCCGACCTGTTTGCCCTCAGCGAGACGGAAGGTGAAGGCGAAAAACCTGTGCTGAGAAAGCATCACTTGAATCTCGTTAAGGAGCTCGAAGATGGCAACCTTGCCAAAGTCCACCTCAGCGAAAAGCTTAGGAACCTTGGATCCTTTAACGGCATCAAAGACTATGCGGTGCCACAGGGCTTCACGGGTGAATTGCGACCCTATCAACGCGCAGGATTCAACTGGTTGAAATTTCTCAATGAGTATCGGCTTGGCGGCTGTCTTGCCGATGACATGGGACTTGGTAAAACAGTTCAGACACTTACATTACTTCAGGGCGAGAAGGAGAAGGGAGCAGGAACCACATTGCTGATCATGCCAACTTCACTGATATACAACTGGGAGATGGAGGCGGCAAAGTTTACCCCTGCACTGAAGATCCTGAACTATACAGGTACGCTGCGAAACAAGGACATCAAACGATTTGAAAAATACGATCTCGTGCTTACGTCGTACGGGATTACGCGACTCGATGTTGATCTCCTCGCGCAGTTCTATTTCAATTATATCATACTCGATGAATCGCAGGTGATCAAGAATCCGACATCCAACATTGCGAAAGCGGTGCGGGAGTTGAAGTCACGACATAAGCTCGTGCTTACCGGTACACCGATCGAGAACACAACCCTTGACCTGTGGTCGCAGATGTCGTTTATCAATCCCGGCATCCTTGGCTCGCAGTCGTATTTCAGAAATGAATATCAGCACCCGATTGAAAAGAAGAATGATGAAGGCAAGTCGCGGAAACTGCATGCGGTAATCAAGCCGTTTATCCTTCGAAGACACAAGTCACAGGTAGCCACCGAACTGCCTGAAAAGGTGGAGAATATCCAGTATAGTTCGATGACGCCGGAGCAGGAGAAGCGCTATGAGGAGGTTAAGGCGATGTACCGCGAGAAAATATTCAAGCTCATCGAAACAGAGGGTCTGGGTAACAGCAGATTTATTATTCTCGAGGGCCTGACAAAACTAAGGCAGCTGGCAAACCACCCGAAAATGGTCGAGCCCGGTTACGCCGGCGATTCCGGCAAGATGGAAGACATCACCCACATGCTTGACAATGCGATTTCAGAAGGGCACAAGGTCTTAATCTTTAGCCAGTTCGTGAAACATCTTGATCTTGTGCGGCATCACCTGAAG
>CBKWFZ010000042.1:0-10902 GCA_966673785.1 uncultured bacterium | reverse complement strand
TATTTTCTGGATGACGGCGGCAGGTGCCGATCCCGTTGCTTATCTGAAGAAATATCCGGGAAGGTTCAAACTGCTGCATCTTAAGGACGCTTCGGAGCCCATCCGCTTTTCCGGTGATGGCGGAGATCCCTCACAATGGATGCCGCTCTTTCCAAAAATGACCGATCCAGGAAAAGGTGTCTTCGATATTCCTGCCATCGTAGCTGCCGCGAAGGAGTCCGGGGTCGATCACTTTTACCTTGAGCGCGACCTGACTCCCGAACCCGAGACAACGCTTAAGGATTCGATTGCCTATCTTTCGCGGGAGGTTGGGTGATTATCGCTCGCATAGTCTGATTTACTTTTGTTTCTGACGGCCGACGGTTTTTAACGGCTGATCCGCTGTTTCACGGTGCACCGACGTGCATCTTCTCCGTCACTTTTCTGTTTCCGGAAGTTCTTTGCCGGTTCATGGCATGAGCGCGGTATGACTTTTTTCCTAATCCTGAGGTGCTGCATTGCCATTAAGCGCGATGTGTAAGCAACGCTGGATAATCAATCTAACAGGAGAAAGGAGAAACGAAAATATGAACAACGAACAACAAAAGCGCCGGGTCGTCGTCGTGACTGGAGCGTCGGCTGGTCTTGGAAGGGCGGTGGTCCGCGAGTTTGCCGGTAAGGGCTGCGACGTCGCACTCATTGCGCGAGGCACTGACGGGCTTGAAGGCGCGCGAAAGGAGGTCGAGCAGGCTGGCGGCAGGGCGCTGGTATTTCCTATCGATGTAGCGGATGCCGATGCGGTGGAAAGAGCAGCCGCCGAAACCGAGGAAAAGCTCGGACCAATAGACGTGTGGGTAAATAACGCAATGAATAGTGTTTTCTCGCCTGTGCGTGAAATGAAGGCGGAAGAATACAAGCGTGTAACCGAAGTTACCTACCTGGGACAGGTATACGGTGCGTTGAGCGCGCTCAAGCGAATGCTGCATCGCGACAGGGGCAGCATCATCTTCGTCGGATCGGCGCTGGCCTATCGCGGCATTCCGCTTCAGTCAGCGTACTGCGCATCCAAACACGCGATTGAAGGATTTTTTGATTCACTGCGTACAGAACTCATGCACGACAAAAGCAACGTGAATATTTCGATGGTTCAGTTGCCGGCAATGAATACAACGCAGTTCGGATTTGTGAAGAGCCGCCTGCCTTTCAAGCCGAAGCCAATGGGAACAATCTATCAGCCGGAGGTGGCGGCGCGCCTGATCGAATACGCGTCCCGGAATCCGAGACGCGAGTATTTTGTGGGTTGGCCTACCGTGAAAGCAATTGTAGGAAACAAGATCGCGCCGTGGTATGCCGACCGCGTTCTCGCGCGCAGCGGCTACCAGGGTCAGATGACTAAGGAACCGGAAAACGGAAACAGGAAGAGCAACTTATGGGAGCCGATCCCCGGTGATCATGGGGCGCATGGACCGTTTACTGACAACTCAAAGTCATTCAGTCCGGTGACGTGGGCCTCAGTGAACCGGGGTGCGATCGCCGCAACCGCAGCGGTACTCGCGGGCTTCTTCTTCCTAACAAAATTCAAATAACACACACCTAAAAACAAATACGCATATGGGTCTCAAGGATGCAGCGAAAAAGGTCGTCAGAAGCATAGCCAAAGAAGTTGAGGTGATTAAGGGTAACGAGAGCAAGGACAAGGTGTACACCAGCGAAAAGACATTCCCCGGCGAAGATGCCGCGAAACTGGAATTCGTTTCGGCGAAGGAAAGATTGTTCGATGTAAATGGTTGGTCTGATATTCCGGGTATAGGAAACGCCGGTTTTACCATTCACAACGCTGCCGGTACTCCAACGGATCATAAGATCATCATGACCGGTGATTTTATCCGTATCGACTTGCCTGGGCCGGTTGACAAATACTGGGTCGAAGTGATCGATGTGAAGGAGGAACCGGAGATCGCCGAGTTTACAGTTAAACCGGCACACGATCCAACCGAAATTGACAAGCCCGCTGAAATAGACCATTTCTTTCACGAGGATGCGCGTAGTGTATTCCGCGTAGAACGTCACGGTAATACTTTGAAGGCGATGGAGATCGGTACGAATGAAGCGATTAACAACCAGGGGGAGGAGGCCGGTGACAGTGCTGCGGAACACACCCTCGTGGCGGTGAATGGATGGGCGTTCTTTCAAAAGAATCAATGGGAAAATCTTACCCGGTATCTGGTTGGCGAAGACAGCGACAACGATGATGTAAGCTGACTGGCATGGCTAAACACGACAGGGAAAAAGCTGAACGAAAGACCGGCAAAAGTCGTGAGCCGTCAAGGCGCCCGGGAATGGAGAGCCGCGGTGTATCCCGGCCCATGGCAGAAATGCAGCATGATCATAACAATGAAGAGCATGTCCATCATGATATGAAAATGGGCGACGAGCAGCGCAGGGAGATGCTGCACATGCATCATATGCAAACGCTTTGGATTTATTGGACAATCATTATTCTCGGCGCATGGATGATTGCTTCTCCGCTTACTTTCGATTACGGGGCAAATCCCGTTCAGCCTTCAGGGGGTCGTGATGTATGGCTGACACTTCGGGACCGCATTGCGTGGATGAAGTGGAGCGATATCGTCAGCGGTATTCTTTTGGTCGTGTTTGGTTGGCGGGCGTTGAAGCCGGATCGCCCTGTCAGTATGTGGATCTGTTGCTTTGTAGGAATCTGGCTAACTGCCGCGCCGATCGTTTTCTGGGCACCAACGGCGGCGGCGTACGTGAATGATACACTCGTCGGAGCAATAGTGATCGCGTTGACGATCCTGATCCCAGGAATGCCAAACATGATCATGTACATGAAAATGGGTTCCGAAGTCCCACAGGGGTGGAGTTATAATCCATCGAGCTGGCCGCAACGCTGGATCATGATCGTCGCCGGTTTCGCCGGCTGGATTGTCTCCCGATATCTTGCCGCTTTTCAACTCGGATACATCAGTACCGTATGGGATCCGTTTTTCGGCGATAGCAGCAGGCATGTCCTCAATTCCGAAATGTCTCAGTCCCTTCCTGTATCGGATGCGGGCCTCGGCGCACTCGCGTATACTTTTGAGTTCCTTATGGGATTCATGGGGAGTCCGTCGCGTTGGCGAACCATGCCGTGGATGGTCACCTTTTTCGGCATACTCGTTATTCCCCTGGGACTTGTTCACATCTTTTTAGTGATCTCACAGCCACTGGTTGTTGGTGCATGGTGTACGTTTTGTATCCTGGCTGCATTGATCATGCTTCCGATGATTCCACTTGAAGCCGACGAAGTCATCGCCATGGGACAACACATGGTGCAGACCCGACGGAAGGGTGAGAGCCTGTGGCGCGTTTTCTGGAAAGGAGGGACCCCTGTTGAATCAAACAGTGACGAAAGAACGCCCGCGCTTATGCAGCTGCCGGACTCGTGGAAAGTAGTTAAGGCTTCGCTCTGGGGCATGAGCTGTCCGGCCACGTTGCTTGCGTCAACCTTGCTCGGCGTCTGGATTGTTGCTTCTCCGGCGGTTTTCGGATTACCGATTCGCTCTGCTCCCGCAGATGTTTGTCACCTCGCGGGCTCTCTCGTGGTTGTCGTGTCAGTTATTGCAATGGGCGAGGTACTTCGTGCAGGCAGATACCTCAACGTTTTGCTGGGATTGGGAGTGGCGGTTATTCCATGGTTTTTGCCGCAGGGCGAGTTGATCTTTAACATTTCTGCTTCGCTGGCAGGCGTTCTTGTGGCTGGTCTCGCATTTCCCCGCGGCGCCAAGACGGAACGATATGGGCTTTGGGACAAATTTGTTCGATGATTTATGATGGCATAAACCTTTAACAGATCAAGGAAGAAAAGCATGATCAACGTTCAGATCCATGAGACTCATTCGGCTGTAAAATCCGTTCGCGGGCGTTCATCGTCACGCGATAAGATGCTACGGCAGATCGTGGCCATAAGCGCTGCCGGAATTCTTGATTTTATTCCGATCACGCTCTTTCAACTCGGTATAATACGTCACTTGCCAGATCCGCCCGGAAAGATCTTTAACTCCGACAAGGTCAACGGTTCCAAAGACGCGCAGTTACTCGGGATTCCGGATGGTGTGGTAAGTCTGACGGTTTACGCCGGCACAATGTTGCTCGCAGGCGGCATGCTGAGCCGGGTCGTGCCTCCGAAAACGGGACGAATCCTGTTAGCCGGTACGTTGATTGGCCAGGCGATTGGTGGCGCATCCTATCTTACAAACATGATCTCCGTACAGCGGCGTATTTGCCTTTATTGTGTTACGGGAGCACTTCTCAATTTTGCGTCGCTTATACCATTGTCCGGACTGTTCAGGAAAAGAAGATCATGGTAAAGGCGTTTGAGCACAGCGACGACATTCCGCCCGGATGGACTTACAATCCCGGGTCTATCCGCCAGCGCGTGCCGATCGTGGTACTGGCGATGATCGGCTTTTTCATTGCCGGCTACATGGGACTCTATCAGCTTGATGTGATCAGTTCCGTATGGGAACCCTTCTTCGGGAATGGTACGGTCACAATTCTCAACTCACCGGTTTCAAACGTGCTTCCGATTCCCGATGCTGTTCTTGGAGCATTAAGCTATCTTCTCGACGCGGTTGCCGGAATCATCGGTAACGGAAAACGTTGGAAAACGAAGCCGTGGATTGTCGTGCTCTTTGGAATTGCCGTAGGTCCGCTTGGTCTGATCAGTGTCATGCTTGTCGTTTTTCAGCCCGTACTCTTTAACGCCTGGTGTACCCTGTGCCTTACAACGGCGGTGATATCGGTGGTGATGATCGGCCCATCGATGGACGAGGTGCTGGCAAGCTTTCAATATCTGAAGCGCGTAAAACATTCCGGTGAGTCGGTTTGGAAAGCGTTCTGGGGCGTGAAATCAGTAACCGAAAAAGTAGCATAAAAATGTGGGCGAGATACGCAACGGTTTTACTTGGCATCTGGCTGATGGCGGCCCCGGGGATCCTGGGGTTCGAAAAGCTTATCGCTGACAACGACAGAATCGTTGGTCCGTTAATCGTAACGTTTTCTATGATTTCCCTTTCCGAATGCACCCGGAATGTCCGTATGGCAAATCTTCTTCCGGCCGCGTGGCTGCTGTTTGCACCATGGATACTCGATTATGATAATTCCACTGCCTTTGCAAGTGATTACATATCAGGGCTACTCATCCTTGGCCTGACGCTCGTGAAGCAAAAGCGTGAACATACATTCGGCGGCGGATGGTCTTCGCTTTTCAAATGATCGGAAGAGGTTTTTCGAGCCGACTCTTGGTTTTCAATGGCATTAGATGCATCAAACTAACAATCCGGAAAAAAAAATCAGCTGCGAATTATTTCAGCGCCGATGACATCGGCCTTCATGCCTTGTGACCATCGTCATTCGACAACTGCCGCGAACCATCTAGCTTTAGCTGTGTTACACTATAAACGGAAGATTATGAAGACAATTGCCATCGGTCTGGAAACCGAAAAATCAAATCAGCTTGCGAGTAGGCTGAACGAACTGCTGGCCAACTATCAGGTATTCTACATTAACGTCCGGGGTTTTCATTGGAACATTACCGGGGAAAAATTCTTTGAGTTGCACGCCAAGTTCGAAGAGTTGTATAACGATGCCCTGCTTAAGATTGATGAGATCGCCGAGCGGATCAGGACCCTCGAAGAAACACCGATACACTCATTCTCGGGTTTCCTGAAACACTCGTCGATTCGCGAGGTTACCAGCGTATCGGATGGGCGGGAGGCTGCCGGCGAGATCGTTTCGGCGCTCAAGGTTCTGGTTGCAAAGGAGCGTGACCTGCTGAAGCTGGCAGAAGGTGCCGGCGACGAGGGAACGATGGCGCTGATGAGCGACTACCTCAGGGAGCAGGAGAAGCTGCTGTGGATGTACTCGGCGTATTTGAAGTAGACACGCTCTCGATTCCTTCCTGTGCGATCATAAAACAGGTCCCTGCTAATCCAGATTCGGAAGAGGAGTACGGCGCCGTTTTTTGCTGAGCTTTCCCGAATTAGCGCGCTGACGGCTTCTCTTTTGCATCTTCTTATTGTTCTTGTAAACCACGGGCTCACGTTCCTTTACGCCGACGGCTTTTTTCCGGTTTTTGTCGGCGAACCGGACTTCATGATCTTTTCGTGGTGACGTCGCGCGGGCGCGTTTCGACTTTTCAATTCTTACTTTGTGGTCAGTCGCCGAGGTGGAAGGTGGCGACGTGGTTTGTCCAAAACCGAAACAGCTGATGAACAGGAATGACGCAACGAAAACGAATCGCAGAACGATCATGTGTTAAAGATAGGACAACGATTACAGTTCTGCAATCGTTTCGGGCCCGCGCAGATGTCATCATCTCTGCTCACGAACGGCCAAGCCGGATAATGTCCTCGCCTTCGAGAATGCGGTTGCCGTATCCATTGGCAGTCACATGAATCATCGCGTTGCCCAGTTCGGAGACAGTGCAGAATCCATTCCGGTATAGTTTTCTGCCCAGTGGAAACATCCACAGGATGTACCGGTAATACGATTTGACGTTCCGCTGTCCCGGAAGTGGTTTGATAAATCCCGGACGGAAAGCGAACGTACCCGGCCCCAGGGAGAAAAGATCGTTCTCGGTCTTGCCCTTAACCCGCGCCCAGTTCGGCCGACTCTTTCCCGAGCTATCGGTCCCGGCGCCCGACACGTAACAGAATCGTATGGAAGGGTTTACGCGAAAGAGGCTGGTCGCGAATGCCATTGTGAGCGTGTAGGTGACTTTGAAGTAGTATTCCTTTTTTACCCCGACGGAGGAAATGCCAAGACAGAACAGGCAACCTTCGTAGCCTGCCAGGCTCTCCGCCAGCGATGAAATATCAAACATGTCTTCGTGTATGATCTCCCGCAACCTCGGATGCGCAATCCCGCATGGTCGGCGGTTGATGACGAGAATTTGCTCAATCGCCGGGCTCGCCAGGCACTGAAGCAAAATTCCTTCGCCTACCATCCCAGTTGCACCTGTAATGATAACTCTCATTTGACCGAATGTTAGAATGGGCAGGTAAGATCAAAGCAACGTTCCAAGATAGGAAACTAATGCCAATCAAACTTTTCCGGGCATGACCATCGGCGCCTATTGACATGTTGACCGATTCGGCTTACTTTAGCACCTCATTTTAAAGTCTGGTAGCTCAGCTGGTTTAGAGCGCTGCCTTGACAGGGCAGAGGTCATCGGTTCGAACCCGATCCAGACTACAGTTTCATCACGTTATCCGGATTCCTGAATTCCTTCAATTCGGTTGAATTACTCGGCTTCCCTTCATAAATTTTTTCGCGCGTCCTGATGTTTCCCTGCCGGCCAGCCAGCCATGTGGGGAGAAAGCAGTATATTGTTCAAAACAAACCCCATGAAATCATTTAAACTCATCGTCGCGATCTTTGTTTTCGTGTCCGCGTTGCAGACAATTCATGCCCAGTCGTTTGACCAGCTTATCAAAGACTGGGAGCGCGCAAAAGCTTACACGCAGGAATACCTTGATATAATGCCTGAATCCGGATACGGTTTGAAACCAACGCCGGAGATGCGCTCTTTTGCTGAACAAATGCTCCACCTGACGGAAGCCAATTACGGTCTGGCCGCGGCTGCTTCGGGAGAAAAGAGTCCGGTCGGTTTTGGCGAGCTTGAAAAGACGACTGACAAGTCGAAAGAAAATGTTACGCGCCAGGTAATGGCAGGCTATGACTTTGTAATCACAACGCTGAAGAATGTCCATCCTGACCGGATGCAGGAAATGGTGAAGATATTCGACCGGTTTGAGATGACAAGGGAAGTCGCGTTCATTAAATGTTTCGAGCATCAGACCCATCATCGGGGGCAGACAACCGTCTACATTCGGCTGGCCGGAGCAAAGCCGCCGCAGGAGAAACTATTCTGAGCAACCGGGCAGGTTCTGGCAGAATTCAACTGCCGTAGCGTGAGTGTAATAGTGAAGAACCGGCAACCTTATCTAATACTTCTCTAATAATTTCTATTTTTGCTGCATGCCGTTCGAACACCTGTTGCTTATTGATGACGACGAAGATGATCGCGAGATCTTCCTTTCCGTGATCGACGTAGTCTCACCTTCCACAACGTGCGCAACGGCAGCTAACGGCCGTGAAGGTTTGGATGCATTAGCTTCAGCGTCGCGTTTACCTCAGGTAATTTTCCTCGATCTGAACATGCCGCTGATGGACGGGCGTCAGTTTCTAATTGAAGTGAAAAAGAATGTCTCATGGAAAGAAATTCCTGTGGTTATTCTTACGACGAGTTCCGACCTGAATTCGATTAACCGGACAAGAGAACTTGGAGCGATTGAATTTATTACAAAGCCGGATAAATATTCCGGTTGGGAAAACACGTTGAAGAAGTTTCTTGCGGAGAGACAATTCTGAGGAATTCGTAACAATGTTAGAAGAAAACGAAAGACCGTATGCATTCCTGCAGGCCGGAGGCGAACTTGGCGAACTGATCCGGAAATTTGACTGGTCCACTACTTCGGTGGGACCGATTGAAGTGTGGCCGCAGTCATTGCGCACAATCGTCGCCGCCGTGATTCACTCAGGCTTCCCCATGTTTCTCTGGTGGGGGGATGACATGGTTCAGTTTTATAACGATGCATACCGGCCAAGTTTTGGTAACACCGGCAAACACCCGAAAGCGCTGGGACAGACTGCGCGTGAATGCTGGCCGGAAATCTGGGAGATCATTTTTCCGTTGATTGAAAAGGTAAAGACTACCGGTGAATCATTCTTCCTGGAAGATCAGCTCATCCCTATCTTTCGCAACGACAAGATCGAAGACGTGTACTGGACGTTCAGTTACAGCGCGATCTTTGGTGAAAGAGGTACGATCGATGGGGTTCTTGTTGTTTGCAACGAAACGACTAGGAAAGTTGCCATGATGCAGGAACTCGAACTCGCCCGTCAGCGACTGATTCAAAGTGAAACAAACCTGCGGAATATCATCATGCAGGCTCCGGTTGCCATGTGCATCCTTTCGGGGCCCGAGTTCATTGTCGATATCGCAAACGAAAGAATGCTTGCCCTTTGGGGAAGGTCGCGAAATCAAATGTCCGGTAAGCCGATATTCGACGAGCTCGTCGACGCGAAGCGCGAGGGATTTGAAACGTTACTGCAAAACGTATTTCGAACCGGTGAGACATTCACGGCGTTCGGTACTCCGGTAACGCTATATCGTGAAACAGGTACTGAAACGGTTTTTGTGAATTTCGTCTACGAGGCTTTTCGAGACGGAACTGGAGAGATTCGTGGAGTAATGGTAGTTGCTGTCGATGTTACGGAAGAAGTACACGCGCGGAAAAAGCTGGAGCAGAGTGAAAACAAGATTCGTTCACTTGTTGAAAGCGCGCCATTTCCGATTGGCGTTTATGAAGGACGTGAGATGCGGATCACGATGGTTAACCAGGCCATCATTGACGTGTGGGGCAAAGGCGATGATCTGGTCGGAAAAACGTACCGCGAAGTGTTGCCTGAGCTTGCCGAACAGGAGATCTATCCGAAACTCGACCAGGTGTTCACTACCGGGATACCTTTCCATACCCGGAATCAGCGGGTTGATCTTGTAGTCGGGGGCCGCCTCCAGTCGTTTTATTTCAACTACAGCTTTACACCGTTGTTCGATAGCACCGGCAATGTGTATGGCGTAATGAATACGGCTGCTGATGTCACAGATCTCAATGTTGCCAAGCTTAAGGTTGAACAAAGTGAGCGCAATTTCCGGAACATGGTAAAGCAGGCTCCGGTGGCGATGACGATCATGATCGGTCCGGAACACGTGGTGGAAGTTGCTAACGATCTCATCATCGCACTCTGGGGCAAACCAGCTGAAGAGGTGATGCATAAACCGATATTTGAAGCGCTTCCCGATGCGCGTGGTCAGGGTCTGGAACAGTTGCTGCATGACGTGTACACAACAGGTATCCCGTTCGTTGCGGATGAACGACCCGTATCACTCCTCCGTAACGGCAAACAACAGACGGTATACCAAAACTTTGTCTATGAACCTTACCGTGACTCCAATGGTGAAATCCTGGGCGTTCTCGCAATCACGGTAGATGTAACACCGCAGGTACTTGCCCGTCGGGAGATTGAGGAGATTGTCAGGGAACGCACCGAAAGTCTGCGTCGTACAAATGCGGAACTTTCTCAGTTCGCCTACATAGCATCCCATGACTTGCAGGAGCCGGCCCGGAAAATATCCACATTCGTCGAGATGCTCGCCAATGTGCTCGGTCCCGACATCGATGACCGGGCGAAGTCGTTTTTGTCTAAGATCGATAATTCATCGGCACGAATGCTTCGGTTGATCCGGGATGTGCTGACGATCTCGCAACTTTCCGGGCCCGATCAGCAATTCGAACTGGTCGATCTCAATAACGTTCTGGAAGAAGTCAAAAGCGATTATGAATTGCTGATCGAACAAAAAGGCTGCTCCATCGATGCCGATAAACTTCCGGTTCTGAAAGCGATTCCCGTTCAGATGAGCCAGCTGTTCACAAATCTTGTTTCGAACGCGCTCAAATTCTCCCAGGACGGCAAGCCGTTGTGCCTGGAGATTCGTGTCAGCGAGGGGGAAAGCGTTGTGTCAGAGGAACAAGGATTGCCCTTTACGGGGACGTACGTTAGGATTGATTTTATCGATAACGGCATCGGCTTCAAGCAGGAGAACGCGGTACAGATATTTAACATCTTCAAGCGTCTGCATGGCAAATCAGAATACCAGGGGACCGGGATCGGCCTCGCGATGTGTAAGAAGATTGTTGAAAATCACGGAGGCTACATATCCGCCACAGCGGAACCCGGTAAAGGCGCGACGTTCACGGTGGTGCTTCCAAAATAACGGTCTGGACGGATACATAA
>CBKWFZ010000041.1:0-10945 GCA_966673785.1 uncultured bacterium | reverse complement strand
TGATATGCGCTTCAAGCCCGTGGAGGAAACAACTTTCTATGACAAGCAGACGATCATCCAGGTCTTCGATCAGAATCATTTCAACCTTGTCATCATTGAGCTCCTAATTATCGGGCTTGTCGTAATCCTTGGAGTTTTTAAGGATTATCCACTTTTTCAGCTTCCGGCGGCGGCGAGCTTCATAATCTTCCTCACCATCTTCGTGATGATGGCCGGGGCCTTCTCCTATTGGTTCGGCGGATGGTCGGCGACTGCAGCCCTTGTACTTTTTTTACTCGTGAATTATTTTGTCGGACAGGACTACTTCAGCAAAACTTATCAGGCTTTCGGTCTGGATTACGAGAAACCACCGGCAAAGTACACTGTTGACGCTATCAAGGCGCTGAATGATTCCGCCACGATCGAACGGGATCGCAGGGCCAACCTTGTGATGCTTGAAAACTGGCGGAAGAAATTTCCGGAACATAATCCCCCTTCCCTGATATTTGTTTGTGCCAGCGGCGGTGGAAAACGCGCGGCGCTTTGGACTTTCAACGCGCTTCAGTTTGCCGATAGCGTGACAAAAGGAAAGCTTTGGGACAATACGATCCTGATAACGGGCGCGTCAGGCGGGCTGATCGGTGCAAGCTATTTTCGTGAACTTAAGCTTCGCGAGGCATTAGGTGAAAACCGCCGGCCCTACGCGAGCAGCCATCGTCAGAAAATTTCCACAGACAACCTGAATCCATTGATATTCAGCTTGCTCGCGAATGACCTGTTCGTAGGATTCACCAAGTTCGAATACTCCGGAGACAGTTACTACAAGGACAGAAGCTACACCTTTGAAGAGCAACTGAATCAGATCACGGAAGGGCTGATGGACAAGCCCATTTCAGCGTACGACAGCCTGGAACTTAATGCAACGATCCCGATGATGATCCTGACGCCAACCATCGTCAATGATGGCAGACGTCTCTACATCGCATCCCGGCCCGTGACTTTTATGAATTACGACATCGCCAATTACCCAGATTATCCCTTGTTCAAGGTTGGCGGAGTCGATTTTCAACGCATCTTCAGCGAACAAGGTGCAAAAAACCTCCGCTTTCTTTCCGCACTGCGTATGAGCGCGACATTTCCATACATTACGCCCAACACCACGTTGCCCACGAATCCGCCGATCTCGATAATGGATGCCGGAATTTCCGATAACTTCGGACTAAGCGACGCAGTCCGGTTCATGTATGCCTATCGCGCGTGGATAGAAGAAAATACCTCCGGCGTAATTTTTATTTCTATCCGCGATTCGCCAAAACTAAACACCATTGCGCCGGCGGTTAAACCGACATTAATAGACGCACTCACACAACCGATCAGCACGGTTTATAATAATTTCGAGAATTTTCAGGACATCAACAGCGACATGGCGATCAGCTATGCCCACAGCTGGTTCGACGGAAAGATCGACCGCATTGATATACAATACCTCGCTGAGAACTACGGTCCGATCATGACCAAGCTCGACAGTTTGCGTCAAAACAACGCAAGGGCGTCTTTGAGCTGGAGGCTCACGACACGCGAGAAGCAAAATATCGTCAACGCGATATTTTCTTCGCAGAATCAGGAACAGATCCGTAAGCTGCAGGCACTACTGCAAGCTGAAACGACCGTCGTTCTTAACAGCCGCTAGCGTCCCCGGTGCGGATTTAATCGTCATTCAATTCCCTTCTTATCTTTGCACGATGAACGCGCACGAACAATTGCTGAAGACCCTTCAGTTGATCCAAATGGAACGGCAGGCGGACCTGGAATACTATCGTCAGAAAGTGCTGCTCCGGTCGCTTCACGAAAGAACACAGGAGGGAACGACGTGGTATCCGGTAAAACTGAAACGGGACTATATCGGTACAGGAGAGCGCCTTATACTTGAGCTTGAACGAACAACACAACTCGAACAACCGCACGCCTTTCAGAGTGGCAAGTCGGTAAGCTTGTTCTCAAACGCGGGTGGCAATCCGGGGAAAGATCACACAAATGCCGTTGTTAACTATGTCAGGGACAATGTAATGGTGATCACGTTAAACGGGGACGAACTACCGGACTGGATTGAGGACGGCTTGCTTGGAATTGACGTCATGTTCGATGAAATGAGCTATCGCGAAATGGAGTTTGCACTCAAAGAAGTACTCCAGGCTGATGGCAATCGCGTTGCAGCGTTTCGGGATATATTCCTGGGAGATCGTTCAAGCCAACTTAAAAAAGAAAACGTACCTCAGCATGAAATAGCCTCCGACCTGAATGATAGTCAGCGCGAAGCTCTTGAGCATGTGCTTCAGACAAGTGACGTCGCCTTCATACACGGGCCGCCGGGAACAGGAAAGACTACGACGTTAGTCCACGCGATTTACCAAACGATCCGACACGAAAAACAAGCGTTGGTCTGTGCCCCGAGTAACGCAGCCGTTGATCTCCTGGCCGACAAACTGGAGGAGAAAGGGCTTCAGGTACTCCGCATCGGACACCCGGCACGCGTAACGGAACAAAGTCTGAGTAAGACGCTTGACGCTCGTATTGCGGCTCATCCGCATTATCAGGAGCTTCGCGACTTAAGAAGAAAGATGGAACAGGTTCGTACCAACGCGTTTAAGTTCAAGCGGAAGTTTGGCTACCATGAACGGGAACAGCGCAAGATGCTGCTCCAGGAAGCTAAACTACTTAAGTCGGATGCGGACGCCCTCGAATTCTACATCATAAACGACCTGCTTCAGAAATCGCAGGTAATCTGCGCAACGCTTGTCGGAAGCTCTCACCCTATATTGCGCGGAAAGAAATTCGGAACCGCGTTCATCGATGAGGCTGCCCAGGCGTTAGAGCCTGCCACCTGGATCCCGCTATTACGATGCGAACGCGCTATCCTGGCGGGTGATCATTTTCAGTTGCCTCCAACGATCAAATCGGCCGATGCCGCACGCCAGGGTTTGTCGCGTACGTTGTTTGAAAAAGGAATTGAAAAACATCCTGACCGCTCGTTCATGTTGACGGTGCAGTACCGGATGCATGAGGACATCATGACATTTCCTTCGTTGTATTTTTACAACAACAAACTGAGCGCGCACGAGTCTGTCAGAAGACATACGCTTCCTGTCAGCATTCAACCCGTCGAATTTATTGATACCGCAGGTTGCGGCTTCGAAGAGATACAGGATCCCGAGACACTGAGTCGTTACAACCCGGAAGAAGCGCAGCTTGTTATTCGCGTTGTCGAAGACCTTATAAACGAGATTAATATCGATCAATGGGCGGACGCGGCTTTCACCATGGCAGTGATCACGCCGTATCGGTCGCAGGTTGACGAACTGAAAAAACTCGCAGATGCATCCGCCGTTTTCGAGCCGATAAGAAAAAAAATATCCATCGACACCGTGGATGCCTTTCAGGGTCAGGAGCGTGACATTATCGTGATCAGTTTTGTGAGAAGCAATAATAACGGAGAGGTCGGCTTCCTCGGTGATATCCGGCGAACGAACGTGGCGATGACGCGGGCGAGAAAAAAGCTGATTCTCATCGGGGATAGCGCAACGCTTGGGTCCCACCCTTTCTATCTCGAACTTCTCGAGTTTATCCAGGCACGACAGTTTTACAAAAGTGCTTTTGAATTGCAGTAGCCTATGAGTTCGACGAGGGCGGATGAACGATTCTCAGACAAGGTTCTGGACTTTTATAAACGGATGCAGCTTCGAATTGTACTTCCGAAAGGTGTCGAAGTAATGAATCCGTTTCGTGATGCACGCTCATTCGCGGTGACGAGACAGTTTTACGAACGATTCTACAACGATCATCTTCAACGGGAAATTATCCTTGGAATAAACCCGGGGCGATTTGGCGGAGGCGTAACCGGCATACCATTCACAGATCCGATCAACCTTGAATTGCACTGCGGGATCAAGAACGACTTTCCGAAAAAGCCCGAACTTTCTTCAACGTTCATCTATCAAATGATCGACGCCTTCGGAGGACCTGAGCTGTTCTACGGCCGATACTTCATTAGCGCACTCAGTCCCCTTGGTTTTGTCAAGGATGGCAAGAATCTCAACTATTACGACCTGAAAGATCTGCACACGACAGTGGAGCCGTTTATAATCCGGTGCATTCGTAAACAACTTGATTTTGGAATCAGCAGGAAACGATGTTTCTGTCTTGGCGAGGGAGAAAACTTCAGGTATCTGCAAAAACTCAATAACCAGTTCAATTTTTTCGGAGAAATCAGGCCGTTGCCTCATCCACGTTTTATCATGCAGTACAAACGAAAGCAGTTGCACGCCTACGTCGATCGTTATGTGCACGAATTGCGTAACTAACTTCCCCTTCGTTTGGCACCACGCACCGGTTCGGCAGTCCAGGGGTCTTCCGGCCAGTGATGTTTCGGATATCTGACACGAAGCTCCTTTCGAACCTCGTGATACGTATTTTCCCAGAAGCTTCGCAGATCCTGTGTCACCTGAACGGGCTTGAAGCCAGGTGAAAGCAGATGCAGCAACACGCGTGTACGCCCTTCGTTGATCGTTGGAGTCTCCGCCAGGCCGAACATCTCCTGAAGACGAACCTCGACAACGGGTGCGCCGCCATGCTTATCATAATTCAGTTTAATCCGGGATCCGGTGGGGACTTCGATACGTTCGGGCGCAAGACGATCAAGCTTGCTTTCCAGTTCCCACGGAAGAATAGCGCGGATAATTGCATCCATATCCAGTTTTGCCAATTCCGACTGTTTGCTCAATCCGGCAAGGAAAGGAGTTAACCATGATTCAATATCAGCCAGAAGCACATCGTCTGTAAGAAGCGGCCAGTTCTCTTCGGGTCTCCAATGACGGAGGCTGAGTATCCGCGCCTGCAATGCGGAGGTTTGCTCCGGATCACCAAGCATTGACAGCCCGGTATTACGAACCTTCTCAAGAATTACACGCAACCTATCCGCTTCATTCACCTCATGATCTGGTTTACTGTCAAGCAACAGAGGGCCAAGCCGTTTTTCACGCACTCCAGTGACTATTCCGCGTTCTTCATCCCATCTGACAATACTTTTTTCTGTTGCGTGATCGGCAAGGTCTTTCAGGTCTACAGGTGCTGCAAGAAATACCTTTCCATCCTTTGTCCCTGCATCAAGTTGTGCCACGCAAATCCACTGATCGCGCGTCAGCGGGTCACCCTGCGGAAGGGTAACCATTCTTCCATTCCATAGTTTATAGCGTTCGCCATGCCGTACCTGCTGCTGCGCGATTCTTTCCGGATAGGCTGCCCATACCAGTTTGCCGATGACCGTGTCATTCGGAGCTGTATCATCGGGCTTAATAGAAAGCATTCGGCGCCAGTTCATCGAAAGCCGTTCAACACGTTCGAGAATGCTTCGTTCACCCTGCGCCTTTTCTCTTCGACGCCAACGTCTGAGGGCTTCGACGCGCAATGTGAGATCGGTCCCTGCGCCGCGATCCAATGGGTCACGCTCCTCAAGCAGCGCGGCAACATCTGCGGCCAGCGCAAGCAGACCGATATTTCCGGCTGATTCCTCGCGCGCCAACAACAGCATGTGGGCGATGCGCGGGTGCGTCGGAAATGTAAGCATCTGACGTCCGCGTGCAGTAATGCCCGATTCGTCCGCAGCCTCCAGTTGTACGAGCAGATCTTTTGCCTGACTGAACGCGCCTCTGGGCGGTGGTGTCACCCACTGCAGCTGATCGGGATCTTGCACTCCCCACTGCAGCAATTCCAGCACGAGAGAAGCAAGGTCCGCCTCAAGGATTTCAGGCTTCCGCTTCTCGGGAAGAAAGTGATGTGCGTTTTGAGTCCATAATCGAAAGCAGACCCCGGAGGTGAGTCGGCCCGCGCGGCCTGTGCGTTGATCCGCGGCGTCTTTGGACACCGCGACTGTCTCAAGGCGGGTGAGGCCGCTGCGTGGATCAAACCTCGGTATACGCGCCAGGCCTGAATCGATTACCACACGAATACCTTCAATGGTGAGAGAAGTTTCAGCGATCGACGTGGCGAGAACAACTTTGCGAAGACCATCGTTGCGCGGGAGAATAGCCTCCTTTTGCTTTTCAAACGACAGATCACCGTACAACGGATATACTATTGCTGATACGCCGGTGCTTTCAAGGTCCTGTTGAACTCTTTTGATTTCACCGGCCCCGGGAAGGAAAACCAGGATATCCCCTTCTTCTTCCACGAGGGCTTTTCGTATTGCCGGGGCAACCCGTTGGATCGGATAATCTTTCCGGTCGGTCTGCTCGTATCGGACCGTGACGGGAAATTGCCTGCCCGTTGAAGTTACAACGGGGGCGTTATTGAGCAGCGTGGACAATTCGGGTACATCAAGCGTCGCTGACATGATAAGGATCCGGAGATCGGGACGCAGCAACTGCTGCGATTGCAGTGTAAGTGCCAGCGCAAGATCCGCGTTCAGACTTCGTTCGTGGAACTCGTCAAAAATGATCAGTCCGGCGTCTTCGATACCTGCATCACGCTGCAACATTCGGGTAAGTATGCCTTCGGTTACAACTTCGACTCGCGTCAGCGGACCTGCCTTTGATTCAAATCGAACGCGATAGCCGATTCGGTCGCCGCAATCTTCATCAACGAGATCAGCCATGCGTTCGGCAACTGCTTTCGCGGCCAGCCGGCGCGGTTCCATCATGATGGTTTTCTTTCCGTGTAACCAGGCCTCATCCATCAACTGAAGTGGAACGATCGTTGACTTTCCTGCTCCCGGAGGCGCCTGCAAAATCACGATCGTATTGGAAGACAGCCGATCTTTCAATTGAGGGATAACATCAAGAACTGGATAATCCGTCATAGCGTCCGCCAACTATTATGTGTCACTGCAAAGCCTCCTGCAGCTGAAGGAGGCATTCGGTGAGATAAGCCCCGTTGCCCGGACCATACCAGTTCATCAGACGTGTTTCGTAATGTGGAAGGTCGTAATACTTGTCTTCGGTGATGTAACCAATATAGTGACCGTTAAAACTCGTGATGATTAGCTGAAAACCATTTTCAGAGGCTGCCTGTCGAACCGGTGCGCTGAGTGATCCTGAGTAATCACATGGTGTGCCGAGCAAAATGATGTCGCCGATGCGGAGGCCCGTCAGATACGGCTGATACTCATGCAGGGCGGCGCGAAATAACCAGGGCCGCAGACTCCAGTCGCGGGCAATTTTGACTTCCGGGTCGCCGAGATACAGTGGCACCCGCACCATCATTAAGGTGCTGTCCGTGACCAGCTGAAGGCGGGGACGCAGTTCATCCACCTTTTCGATGATTTCATTTGCCATCCACCCGAGGCATGGCTTACCTGCTTCCGGCGCCCCCATGCCATGACTTCCCACGGCCCCGGATAGAAACATGGCAAAATCGTATCCTCTGCGCTCAAGATCGTCTACGAGAACGCCGGGGTAATCGCGCGATAGTTCGAGGTCCTTTGAGAAAAGGCAGGTAGCGTGAGCGTTAAAACTGGCCATGACAAGCTTCGTACTATCGTCACGTGAGATCTCGACCACATGAAGCAGCGAATCGACGGAGCCTTGTTTATCGAGGCGGTTCCGAACAGCCGTCGGAACGTGAATCGATCCCGACCGTAACGCCGAAAGGCGCAGGTCCGAATCAGCTTCCTGAATACATGTGATGATCTTTTCCGTTATGAACGTGACAACGCTGTCGCTATAGGAACCGTAAATCAGACCGGCGGCACCTTCGCCCCAGTTACCAATACTGTTGTGCGTATGTGTCGCGTTCAGATAGGTGTTATCCAGCGAGAAGTTTATGAATGGAAGCCTCCGCGAAAGCAAGTCGGTAACCCGTGGTGGTATGATGAGCAAGTCAGCGCTGACCACGGCTACTTTTTCACCTCCGTTATCAAAAACAATCGCTCTTACAAAAACAGAATCATGAACCGCAGTGTAGAGCTTGCCGCGCCGCTTTCCATAACCTGCCGTTGCGACCGGAAAAGGTGGCGTGAGGTTTGCCTTTGCGTAGCCTGTCCTTATTCCGGCTGTGGCCTGAGGAATGGTCATATCCGAAAGCGAGTCCAGCTGGCTCATCATCCGCGCGTAATGATCCAGCTCCTTCGGATCGGTTCGATCAACGCGTTGGATGCTGGCAATCAGGAAAATGAGCACAATCAACAGGATCGCCGCAAAGAAGTACAATACAATCCTGAGTATCCGCTTCACCAGGTTAATTTTTGACAAAGGTAGCGATATTCCCGTTTCACGAACGGCAAAGAAATTTGGCGTGTATGTAAAACCATGGGATTCCGGGCGCCATATTTGTCCATTCTATTTCAATGCTGCTTAGAATTACAATTCTGTTCATCCTCATCACGACAAGCCGTCTCTCCGCGCAGGAACCGCGTGACATGCTGATCGGGATACAAGCCGATCTTGTCAAGACAGACCAAACAAAGTTGTTCGGAAAGACGCAGATCGGCGGAGAGCTCAACTATTACGCCACGCGACGCCTTACCGCAACTACGGGCTTTGAAGTCTGGTCAGGTGATGATTTCAGTTTTCTGATCGGAATGCGCTGGTACCCCGGGGATCACACCTTTATCAGGCTGCGCGGTCTCGTCGGCGCAAACGATTTATCACTGGGTGCAGGCTGGTCGAAGCCACTCAATGAGAATTTTCGCGTTGAAGCGATCGGAGACTTCTACTTTGATATTGATTTCGCTATTCGCGCCGGAATAGCATACCACATCCGGAAAAAGTAAGAGGGCTTCCCGTAGAAAGCCCTCTCTCCTTGTTTTACTTTAGTCTTTTAGCGACCTCTTCCCAATTTACCACATTCCAGAATGCACTGATGTAGTCCGGACGGCGGTTCTGATAGTTGAGATAATACGCGTGTTCCCAAACATCAAGTCCGAGGATGGGAGTTCCCTTCGTCTCAGCCACATCCATCAAAGGATTGTCCTGGTTGGGAGTAGAAGTAATTTCAAGCTTTCCGCTACCATTCTTGATAAGCCATGCCCATCCCGATCCGAATCGACCTGCAGCTGCGGCGGAGAATTTTGATTTAAACTCATCGAAACTACCAAAAGCGCTGTTAATCGCTTCAGCTACTGCGCCTTCAGGTGCTTTCGAACTTTTAGGACTCAGGATCGTCCAGAAAAGCGTATGGTTATAGTGACCGCCGCCATTGTTACGAACAGCTACGGGATACTTCGAAATATTCTTGCATATATCTTCGATACTCAGCTTCTCGGCGTCGGTCCCGGCAATTGCATTATTGAGATTCGTCACATACGCGTTGTGGTGTTTTCCATGATGAATCTCCATGGTACGCGCATCGATGTGCGGCTCAAGTGCATTGAATGCATACGGAAGTGGTGGCAATGTAAAAGCCATATTGAAATGATTTACGGGTTAAACAATATCCTTCACTTGATCAAACAACCGTCAGGATGCTTTTAGTTCAGGGTGGCCAAATATACAATTTGAACGAAATAACCGTTCACATTTTGCCTTAAACTTACATCGGGTTCAGCAAAAACCACTAGAACGGCATATCATCATAGGATGTTGACTGCGAGATCGGCTCTTCGTCAGGCGGCGGCGGTGCCGACTGTTGTCCGGTCTTTTCGACTTTCCATGCACGTGCTTCTGTGTACCAACGGCCATTGTATTCCCGGCTTTCCAGATCCACGGCCACGTTTACTTCATCGCCAATCGCGAGATTATATTGATCAACTTTATCGCCCCAAACTGACAGGCAGACCTTTTTGGGATACTGACTTTGCGTTTCAAGTATGAACTCCTGTTTCTTCCAGGGACCTTTCTTGCCCATACCTGATTGTTGGGGTAACAATTGGATAACTCTTCCTTTTAATTCCATGATATATGATTATGTTGACGTTTACTTTTGCTTTTCAGTCACACCTTTCTGCGAAGTTCGCGAAAGAAATCATCGATAAGCCCTTTGCTTTCGTTTGCCATTACGCCGGTCACCACCTCGGTTCGCTGGTGAAGCAGCGGCGTGGGGACGAGACTGTACCCTCTTTGCACATCATGTGCTGCGAAGACGAGTTTCTGCAGTTGCACCCAATGCAACGCGCCGGCGCACATGACACAAGGCTCGAGCGTAACGAACAGCGTACATTCGCTTAAATATTTAGATCCGAGATAATTTGCGGCGGCGGTCACTGCCAGCATCTCGGCATGCGCCGTAGCGTCGGTAAGTTTCTCCGTTTGGTTGTGAGCTCTTGCGATGATACGTTTCTGACAAACCACAACGGCACCCACGGGCACCTCACCAATATCAAAGGCCTTTCTTGCCTCCTTAAGGGCCTCGCGCATGAAATATTCGTCAGAATAGAGATCCATTTATTTATTTTCTTCGCGAAAGTTAATTCAACTTCAATGAGTTCATCATTTTCCGCGCCTCGTCCTGCCACTCATCTTTCATTCTCGACGGCGCATTAAACGTGAACACAAGCGTACGGTCCGGTGAAATCCAGTATTGGATGTATGTGTACTTTACGATAGCACCGCGGGTACCTTCCTCCCGGCGGTTTCCTTCCACACGTGATTCAAACTCGAAAAAGATCAGCTTTTTCTTGTCGACGTCATGAATTCCTTCCTCAATCATCTCAACCCGGTCAAACATGTTCATGATACTCGCCTTAAAAAACCGCATGGACATCTCCAGGTTTGTATCGGGCCATTGTGTAGCTGATACATTGATGCTGAAATCGACTGTCCGTTCGGGGTTTGTAAAGGCGGCAAGCGGAGCCCGGACGGAGGGATAACGTTCCGTGAAATCGAGGCCGTCCATGGGGATCCAGCCCTGAGGAATAAGGGCTGTAATCCGGTCATTGATCTTTGTCTTAACCAGCTTGGCGCGCTGGGCCACCGCGTCGGCAGGGCCGATCGCCAGTAGAATCATGCAGATAACGAGACAATTACTTTTAATTTTTAGC
>CBKWFZ010000040.1:0-11272 GCA_966673785.1 uncultured bacterium | reverse complement strand
GTCCGGGTTGAAAAACCACGTTCCTTGTTTATGGCGTCATTGTTTGATCCATACGTGCCGGTTATGATGACATCATTGTTTGGTCCCTGCTGGCTTTCGTTCACAACGATATATCGGGTGAGACGGGGATCGCGGTTACTGTATGGGTCTTCCGGATCGTAATTGCTCAGTGGATTGTCTATAGGGTATCCGTTAGCCATCGGAAACGCGTCGACGAGGTTCTGGGTAGGGTTGACACGACCATTGCCGAACAGGGAGGGCGGAAAGTTATCTCTTTCGAGATCGAGGCTTTGACCAATATCGCTACGCCAGATAATTTCGGAAGGCGTTGCTCCCGCAGCCAGTTGTTCAATGCCGGAATTGGCAGTATACCAGGTTCCGCCGTTAGCCGAAAGGCCGGCGGGGCCGCCTATGCGATCCAGAACCTGAGCGGCATAGTTTGCTGCTTCCTCCCAGCTGATGTCAGTGCCTTCGCTGTACGCCGGGCTTGCAGCCAGCAGAGCAACCTGTGCGCGTATAGCCTCAACGATTCTTCCTGACATGCGTCCAAGCATATGCTCGCCGTTAACGCGCTCGTAATCAGTTATCGTAATCCCTTCATATCCCTGATACCTTTCGGGAAGTTCACCCGCGGAAAACTTCTTGTAGTCGAGAGGAAGAAGTTCCAATGCCTGATCCGCATCAGACAGTATCTGATCGATACATTGCTGAAAGGTGCTTCTCGGCTGATTGAAATTTGATGTGGCCGTCTCAGGTGTAGTAACAATCGGAACGCCCAATAACTGTCCGTCGGCAGACCAGCCACCGTGTGCCAGCAGCAAATGAAACATTTGAAGGGCACGTAATCCGTAAGCTTCGCCTTTCAAGCGGTCGTTGAACATCATCCGAATAGGTTCCTCAATACTCCATTCGACCTTGTCGGCGTTTTCGAGAAAGATATTCAGGTATTGAATGGCATTTTTGCGATTCTGCCACTGGGAAGTAGGATCGTCATTGGCAGACCACGATCCTGAAGCCATCCTGAGAAAAGCGTTATCAATATCGTTAGATACCGCGTCGTCCGTGGCCAGGTCGGTGCCCGGTGCGGCCGAATAAGGCAGAAGGATGTATGCATTAGCAAGGATGCCCTGCGCATATCCTGGCTCCTTGTACATTGCGTCAAGACCCCGAATGTTTTCGATAGCCGGTGACATCACATCTTCACAAGCCGTGAGCAGGACGATCAGTGCAGAAAGTTTAAGTATTTTTTTCATTGCGTGATTCCTTTGTTAGTAATGAATATTAGAATGCTGCCCGAACACCGAGGTTATAAAAACGCGTTTGTGGCGCACTTGTGACGTTCATCTCGAGGATCTCGCGCTCTTTTGAAATAGTCAGGAGATCTGAACCACTGACGTAAATAGAGACGCCGGTGAAAAACGAACTTTCCAGCGATCCTGCAGGCAGGTCATAGGTTAGCTGGACACGGGCTATGTTGAAACGGTTCGTCTTGTACAGCCAGAAGTCAGAGTTTCTGAAGTTGTTGATCCCGTTTGTCGTGGTCAGCCGCGGATATGTGGCCGTTTCTTTTGTTGCCTCAGTCCATCTTTCACGTACCACTTCAGAATATTTTCTGTTGCCATAAACCCAGAAATACGAATTGCTTTTAAGAGCGTAGCTGCCGAAGCTTGCGGTACCCAGAGCAAAGAGCGTGAAGCCCTTCCACCTTGCGGTCAGGTTAATCCCCCCTGCGAATGGTGCGCCATTCCAGCCACCTCTTCCCAAGAACGTCTCGTCCCGCTCGTTGATTATTCCGTCACCATTCTGATCCAGATACTTGATATCTCCTGGTCTTGTCGCGCCACCAAATTTTTGTTCGGGGCTGTTGTCAATTTCCTCCTGTGTCTGGAACAATCCCGCACTCTTCAGTCCCCATATGCCATCCAGGGGCTGGCCAGTCCGGTTTCGGTACTCATCTTCAAAATTTTCGTCCAGCCGGGTCGCCTTGGATGTGTAGTACATACCCGAAAAGCCAAGTGAAAGTCCCACGTCGCCAAGCTCCTTGTTTATCGCGACGTTGAAGTCAACGCCCTTCCGCTGGTGATTGTTGTAATTTGCGTAAGGCATGAACGAAGCATCGGGATAGAATGTCGAGAAGTAGCTCGGGTAAATGGTGGCAGGTTGAATGATCAGACCCTCCATAGTGTTTACGAAGAAGGAGGCGTCAGCCGTGATCAGCCGGTCCCAAAGCGATGTTCTCAGATTCACAGAAAATTCTTTTCTGTTCACGAAGTCCAGGTCGTTATTGGCTCCCCGGATAGAATTTGTCGAACGTTCCGATGCACCATCGCGCCAGCCCCACCACGCTCCATTTGACTGCGTGTAGTTTGCTTCGGTAAGATGAAACTCCTGATTACCGTCTCTGATATCCATATCCGTTTTGAGAAGACTTCCTGAAGCGCTGAGAATCAGGTCATCGAATACTGATGAATTGGCCAAAAATCCCTCCTGGCTCAGTCTCCACCCCAGCGTACCCGAATAAGACAATCCATTGCGACGTCCTTCAGCAAGTTTTGCGGAATGAACGAGGGCCGTTCCGAGGTCCGCGAAATACTTTTGTTGATAGTCGTAATTAACTTGCAGTCCGAGATTCGCATTTCCCGTCCGGTGATATATTCCGGAACGTGTCTGTTGAAATCCGTGCGCAACGAGGCGGGCAGAGATGTTGTGATCGTTCCCTACCGTAGTCACGTAATTAAAATACGAGTTCATTGCGATAGTCTGGCGGCTGTTGCTGCCTGTGATGTTCTGCACACCGGATTTCGTGTCATTGTTATACTTGTTCCCTGCAGGTATGACAACAACATCCTCGCCATTGTAATTGTACCAGGTCGGCGCATAAACCGCATAGTTGTTGTTGTATGACGTATTATATGACGTCGCGTAATCGACAGCGTACTGTGTGTGAAATGAAAGTCCCTTCAGAACCCTGGACAAATCAAAATTCAGTCCTGCATCGAACTGGAACTGACGGCTCGTCCATTTGCTGAAACCTGCTGCGTAATAGTCGGCGAAAATATTTCGCAGGTCGGTTTGCGAACCGCCAAGCAGATATTTTCCATCGATAATGTTACTCCCGCCTTCAATTGTCTGAAGCGTAATCTGGTCGTTAGGGTCGATGTAACTCAGGGGAATCAGTGGAGAAACACGGTTCGGACGCATAGTCGCAGAATATGTCCAATAATTGTCGACGTTATCAGGATTGTCCGGGTCACTATCGGTCGCATTAGCACTTCGCGCGTTGTAAAAGGTTGCGTTGGCATTGACAAAAGCACTGATCTTGTCTGTTATTGCCAGGTCCACATTCCCGCGAACATTGAGGCGATCGATATAGTTGTCTTTAGCCTCACCAAACTTGAACACATCATTTTGCCGGTAATATCCGATGTTTGTGTAAAACCTTGACTTCTCGTTTCCACCGGAGAATTCCGTGGTCAGGTCGCTTCTGTTGTAAGCCTTGCGTAGATAGTCTGAAGAATAAAAATCAACGTCGGGATACCGGTACGGATTCAACCCGGACGCTGTATGGTAGATTTCTTCTTCACTAAAGGCGATATCTCCACCATCATTGGTGACGGCTTCGTTATAAAGCGTCATATACTCCGCAGAACCCAGATACTTCGGATAGCTCTTCGATACATGGAAGCCGGTGTTTGCCCGCACGTTGATCTTAAGCGATTCTGATGTTCCTCTTTTCGTGGTGATGTAGACCACTCCCTTTGCGGCCCGACTGCCGTAAAGCATTACTGCAGCCGCGCTTTTGAGAAAGGTTATTTGCTGGATTTCGGTAGGCATCACGTTGTTGGCATCGCGGGGTATGCCATCAACCAGTACGAGGTATTCGTCCATGCCCCATAATGAATTACCCGTCCAACCCCCTACGAACGCCTGCATATTGTCCAGGCTATACGTGGTATAGTTCTTTCCGATCAATTCGGTCATATCGACCACGGTCGCGCCGCCGAGAAACTGGCTCTCAGGAATTTTCCGAAAAGCCCCTTGCACTGTCCGCGACCCTTCAGCCGCGGCCGTGGTCGAGTCAGGCTGGTTTTCTTCGATGTTCTGCGCATTCACCACGGAGAACCCGCAGAACGCAGCACACAAAATGAAACTTAGCTGTAAATAATATTTCATATGGTTTAGTGTTTTGCTGCCGACAATGAATGCTCCTGCGTTTACTTGCCTCCGCAAAAGCGTACGATGAGTTTTCATTGTCGGAAGATTTTGGTTTGAATCATTTCTTCGTTCATCGACCTTACCATCCCGGGTTCTGTTCAAATTCGGGATACATTGACACATCAGAGATCTTGAGAGGGAACCAGTAATGTCTTGCCCCAAACTGCCGGGTGAGAATTTCCTGTTCGCGGAAGTTCGCAACGCGTGCCGTACTTGGATCGTTTTCTTTGAAGAAGTCAACGGATTCGAGGCGGTCAAATTCCTGCGAAGTTTTGACGTTATAAGGATACTCCGTCAGTAACAACCAACGCTGGAGGTCGTTGAAGCGAAAACCTTCAAAAGACAGTTCAACAGCACGCTCCCTGCGCACTTCATCGAGAAATTTTTCCCTGCTTCCCGTATATGAAACGTGAACGTGCCCGGCACCAACCCGATCCCGAAGCGTATTGATGGCATCTTCTGCTGTCTTGTCGAAGTTGTTGGATTTTCCTGAAGCGCCGCCGAAAACCGCACATGCTTCGGCATACATCAGATAGATATCCGCGAGACGCATATAGGGCAGGTACGTGTGGAGGTTACCACTCCAGTTGTAGGCGCCGTCGTATTTATTGGCTGTGTGTGGAACCAGCTTCTGAATAAAGTATCCTGTACGGCTACCGTTAGCTGCACCACGCATCGTGCCGTTCGTGTGAAGACCGGCGTAACGCAGATACTCCATGTCTGCGGGCATCGCGGCATTCACGTATTTGAATCCATCGAATACGATGTCGTGATAAAACCTGGGATCGCGGTCTTTGAACGGAAAAGCCGGATCAAAACCGGAGGCGGGATCATCCAGCGGCAAACCATTCGCCATGCCATAGAACTTCACATAATTTGCCGTGGGCTGGTGAATGATATTATCGTGTTCGACAATTCCCTGAACCTTGGGACCGAACGTCTTTGTAGTGTTCCAGTTGCTTCCGTTGGCGTCTGTCGACGGCCCCCTGAAAATGGCCTCGGTCGACCCCGGCATCAGCCAGTTTTGACCCGTAGTGTAAAAGATATCACTGAAGCGTGTGGTTGCTCCAGCGGACTTCTTATGGTCATAAATATTTTCAAAGTCGAACTCTGCCAGGGCGTATTGTGTCTGACCACTTTCGACGAGACTCAGCAATTCACCAAATGCTTCCGCCGCCTTTCTTGCATACTCTTCATCGTAGCTGTAGGTATTGCCGCCTCCGGTTTGAGCACCGTTTTTCATAAGCGGACTCGCTGCCCAGAGGTAATTCTTGCCGAGATATCCAAGTGCCATTATTTTGTTGACGCGTAATTGATTTTTCCCAACGGTGTTTCTTCCCACTACGGTGTTGTCCCAGTTTATCGGGAGTAGGGCTGCTGCCCTGGCAAGATCCTCTCCGGCCTTGTCGGCGCACTCCTGATAGCTAAGTCGGGGAAGCGTAAGCTTTTCGTCAGCAGGAAGTACCTGATCCACATAAGGAAGTCCACCGAAATACTGCATCATTTCGAAATGCCACCAGGCACGGAAGAAATACAACTGTCCGGCGATGATGTCTTTTTCCTCCTGTGTGGCGGATGTAAGCTGATCAAGGTTTGCCAACCCGAGATTCGCCTTACGGATACTATACCAGGCATGGGGCCACAGCGCATGACGCATCTTATCCGTAGAGCGCGGATCAGTATCTGGTTTATCGAGCCAGGCACCAGGTTGACTCAGCCGTCCTGCCTGCCATGCCCAAAAATTTCCCAGGTCCACCTGGTTTGTCATGTGCCAGTTTCCCTCGAGGTTGAAGACTTCGTCGTCGCCCCAGTTCCAGGAGGTTGTCCAGTAATGCTTCTGCTTATCAGGGATACAGTTGTATATCTCCTCAATGAAACCCTGGAAGTTCCTGAAGTTCTTGAACGCTTCGTCCTCGGACACTATAGAATCGGCTTCTTTATCGAGGAAGTCCTGGCAGGATAGCAGGGCAAACGTTGTGGCGATCAGAAAACCACACGACAGCATTATTTTATTTATCTTCTTCATTGATGTTCAATTAGAGTGAAAGCCGTAGACCAAAGTTGTATCGCTTCACGGTTGGGTAAGCGCCCTGACCGCCGGCCCCGGCAAAATTTGATTCGCGGTCATCCGGCATTCTCGACCATACCCAGAGGTTATTGCCATTCACAAAGATCCGCAGGGCGGAGAATCCAAACTTACTCAGCTGGCCCGGGCCGAATGTGTAGGCCAGCTCGGCATTTTTCAAACGCGCATACGATCCGTCGAAGAGGAATTGCGTTCCGTTGTAGTAACTCGGAGTAGAACCCCATCGTGGCACGACCACGTCGGCATTTGGTGTTTCCCTTGACCACCACGTTCCCATATCATAAACCGTGTTCAGACGGCTTCCAAAACTATTCAGCGGCACGTTACGGGTCACGTTCGACACACCGTAGAACTGAACAAAGCCACTGAAGCCCTTCCATTCAAACCCGACCGTTGCGTTGAACGTGTTCTGCGGGGTATCCGAATAGCCGTATGGAATCTGGTCTGAATCGTCTACAATACCATCGCCGTTGAAGTCAATGATATAATAACTACCTGGAAGTTTCTGATCATCATTCGTGTTGTGCTGAGGAGTTCCGTATATCTCATCGTACGTATTCACGAATCCTGCGTCGACCCAGGACCGATGCTGATTAATCGCAAAGCCAGCCCTCTTCCGGTAATCATCATACAGCGCCGGATCATCTGCATCGAGAATCTTATTCTTCGAGTGCGTCATATTGAGGTTGGCCCATAGACGCAGGTCGTTCGATAACGACTTGGTCAGATTCAGCACAATTTCAAATCCTTGCGCTTGTACAGAGCCCAGATTCGCCGCGGGCGGAGTGGTACCATAATAGGAAGGCACTGCGCGATCTGCTCCATGCACGATAATATCGAATCGCTTGTCACGGAAGAAGTCCACACTACCCGAAATGCCGCCCTTGAAAAACGCATAATCAATACCGGCATTGAACTTCCTGACGGTTTCCCATCTCACATCCGGGTTTCCGACGGTTTGCTCCCTGAACCATACGTAGGGGCTCTGGCCCTGATTCAAATCCAGCGATGCAGTGCCTTGATATTCCCATTGTGTCAAATACAACCAACGGAGTGGCACACCATTTCTCATCAGGTTATCGTCACCGATCTCCCCGTAAGATGCTCTCAGTTTCAGCAAATCAAGGAATCCAAGGTCCTGCAGGAACGACTCTTCAGATAACGCCCATCCAAGAGCGCCTGAATTAAAGAACGCAAAGCGATATTCTTTGCTAAATCGTTCGGAACCATTGTACGCACCGTTGTACTCAACAAAGTACTTGTTGTTAAAATCATACGTCGCACGAAAAACCCAATCCTCGCGAAACCTGGGTATTTGATGACCCGATGCGCGCTGCTCGCGCATAAGCATACCCATGGCGTGGACATTGTGCTTACCGAAGTTTCGTGTCCAGCTGGGTTGAATCTGAAAGTTAAGGTTACGTTCTGTCAGACCGTTATCCACCTCGCCGGCGGAGTGGTTCCAGAGTACTCCCTGCATGAAATCGAACTTGTTATTCTGATCGTAATCAACCTTGTAAGTGGCCTTACCCGTGATCGGATCAATCCATTTTTGCTGCGCATCATTATAAAGGTCATTCACGCCGCGATTGAACTCGACAAATCCGTTGTCCCATGAAATTGAGCCTCTGAAATTCAATCCCTTTGTGATCATGTCCAGGTTTTGCTCCAGAATAAAATCGGTATTTATACGCGTGTTGGTTGTAGTCATTGCGCCACCAAGCGCAAGGTTCGCCGCTGAATTGCTTACGTTTGAGATGTCGGGATAATATCCCCAGGA
Source organism: uncultured bacterium (assembly GCA_966673785.1). Lineage (GTDB taxonomy): Bacteria > Bacteroidota > Bacteroidia > Cytophagales > Cyclobacteriaceae > Ohtaekwangia. The sequence continues at coordinate 3,191 of CBKWFZ010000040.1, read as the reverse complement.
ACCATCCGAATATTTCGGCATAAACACATCCGGAGCAATGTTATACGCTCCCGCCCATTGCTGTGCAACGGCCCAGTCGGAATTGTTTCTCTGGTTCCAGGGGCTCTTCCTTACGCCGTTGGAACCGGCGAGATTTACTTTGAACAACGTGGTCTTGGTCAGCTGGAAATCGAGGTTACTCCGCACGTTCAGGCGATTGAATCCATAACCGGGATCGTAATTACGACCGTTGTCCCACACCCTGAAAAGGTCACCTTCATACTGGAAATCTGCGGAGGTGAAGTATTTCAGCACTGACGTACCACCTGAAACACTCAGGTTAGCGTTGTATGCCATTGCGTAACTCTTGAAAAGCTCCTTTTGCCAGTCAACATTCGGATAACGCTCCGCCTGCTCCTGATTCACGGGGTTGCGATACATTTCGATAAACGACTGAGGCCGGATGTAAGCCCAGGAATCAGGCGATACACCCAGTTCGTGTTCGATAGCAACGTTGCGCGCCATCAGGGCCTGATAGGAGTCATATTTATTCGGAAGCTTCGACGGAGCCTTTACGGTTGAACTGAAGGTGAAATCGATCTTGGCGGATCCTTGCTGGCCGCGTTTGGTCGTGATGAGAATTACACCGTTGGCACCTTTCACACCGAAGACTGCGGTGGCCGAGGCATCTTTCAAAACCGAGATGGATTCGACTGCGTTGACATCAACGCCGCGCATCGGACGTTCCACACCATCGACAAGAATGAGTGGTTCTCTGTTGTTCCAGGAACTTGCCGCACGAATAAGAATCATCGGATCTTCGTCACCGGGCATACCGCTACTTGACATGGTTACAACCCCGGGGAGATTTCCTGTGAGGGCGGCACCCACGTTCGACACGCCGCCGGCACGCTGAAGCACCGTTCCCGACGTCTGGGTGATTGAACCCACGATACTCTCCTTCTTCTGTTCGCCATAACCAACGATTACGACCTCAGACAACGCAAGAACATCCGTTGCGAGGGTTACGTTGATAACCGCGTTTTGTCCCACAACAACTTCCTGAGTCACATATCCAATGGAACTGAATACCAATACAGATTCAGCCGAGGGGACATCCAGACTAAATTTTCCGTCGATATCTGTTACTGTCCCAGTTGTGGTTCCTTTTACAATTACGTTTACCCCGGGCAGGCCTTCGTTGTTCTCCTGGTCGACTACACGACCGGAGACCGAGCGCTGAAGGATAAAAGTTTCTCTGGCCGGACTTACAGATTCTTCGACCGTTCCGATATCGAATGCGGTCTTGAGGTCTGATGCCGACAATACGCCGACCATTAAGCTTTGAACACAAATACCAATCAGGGTATGTTTCGCGGCTCGCCGGATTTGTCGTGGTAATTTTCTTATCATAGGTTGATGGTTCATTATGCGAAAATTCAAATAGGTAGCCTCCGCTCATGTATTCCAGGCGGGGGTAAGGCTTCTTGCTGTTCAGCTTGTATTGATCAATGCTTTCATACTTTCACTTTTTTGCGAAGAGCCTGGCGGGACAGCCGCTCCCCGGTGAGTACAAGATTTTTCCGGACAGAGTCAGGAGTGTTGCGATTTTAGCCAGGATAAAACCTGCGGCGGCGTGCAATTTTGCCTGGATGTTGCCCTCCGGCTTCCGTTTGTTAAGGGTGATTATTTGGCCAACCGTAGTTGCGAACCTCAAGCCGTACGCTGCCCCAGATCGGATAAGACGGGCGCAGTTAAGGGGATTCTCGATTAGCATGACCAATCTGCTCACAGCCATTTCGGAGGTTTCAAGGTTCTGGTAGGCCGACTCTGGGCGCTCTCAAAACGATTCAATCGTTTGAGAAGCCCTTGCAATCGACGTAAACAAATATATCCCCGGCGCACGGCCACAACGTTAATATTATGTTACACGCTTTTCTCTGTATGTTACATCTTTGTAAAGTGCTGTTTCATAATTCGTTGCAAGCCAATCGCTGCAGATTTTTCGCAGGTTTCCCAGCCCCCGGTTTCACTTTTGAAACATCAATTGTGAAAGGGTTTCAAGGGTTCCAGTACGGTCATAGCCGCACGTTGGAAACAAAGTCGGCAGATCACTGGGGTTATTCCGGATCAGCCACAGCGGCTCTGCGGATCAGCGCCCCGCGCCCTGCTGACGGCTCGTTGCCGAAATTCAGGTTCGCTGCGCAGGCAGGCATGGGTCCTCAGTATGCTCAATGCAGGGTAATGCCGACCGGGCATGGCATTGCCTGGCGGTGGGTTTAGCGTGAGGAAACAGTAATCAATTCCGCAGGAACGCCAGGCCACAGTTCGAAAATTGAGACCGGAGACGGACATCCACCCGTTCCATTTTCACACCACTCAAATAATCTAAAGGCACATGTTATAAAAACACCCCATAAGCGGTTTGTTTGTCCTATCTTTTCACTGCCTCGATTCCTCTCGTGAGAAACCGGGCAACTTATTAACCTAACAAGCCTAGAATGAAGAGAAGAAACTTTGTCCAGCTGGCCGGGCTGGGTGTGGGCGGAATGCTACTTCCGCTGTACGCTCCCGGAAATCCGGTCCCGGTGGAAGCATTTCTTGACACCCCCCTACCTGTCGCGGAGAAAAAGCGATTAGCGGATATTGCCCTCAATACCGCCAGAAGTGCCGGAGCTACCTATGCCGATGTCAGGATTGGCCGCTACCTCAATCAATTTATTACCACCCGGGAAGAGAAAGTCCAGAATATCGTTAACACTGAATCGTTTGGCGCCGGAATTCGCGTGATCGCAAACGGGACCTGGGGCTTTGCCGCGACCAATGACGTTACTCCTGATGGTATAAAACGCGCTACCTCCCAGGCTGTCGCCATAGCCCGCGCAAATTCCAAATTTCAGAAAGAGCCCGTGACGCTGGCTCCCGTAAAGGGACAGGGCGAAGTCAAATGGAAAACACGTATCGGGAAGAACGCATTCGAAATCCCCGTGTCGGAAAAAGTGGAACTTCTCCTGAGTGCGAACAAATCGGCCATAGAAAACGGTGCCTCGTTCGTGAACTCCAATCTGTTCATGGTCAATGAACAGAAATATTTCGCCTCTACCGACGGGTCCTATATCGACCAGGATATTCATCGGATCTGGCCAACATTCAACGTAACTGCAGTCGACAAGGCCTCCGGAACATTCAAGACGCGCCAGGCTTTGAGTGCT